>JBIKPL010000365.1:0-3494 GCA_044357485.1 Cytophagales bacterium | reverse complement strand
GTTGTACACATTGGCCACCATGGCTGGTACCAAGTATTTGAATGCGTCATTTTCTTCTGCTTTGTGTAAGGCAATTAATGCGGTATCATAGTCGCCCAATCGGTAAAAAACATAGCCTAAATAATAATTGGCGGCATAGGTGTATTTGTGCTCTTTGTCTTTTATTATGGTGAAATATTCTCCTGCTTTTTCAAATTTCTTTTCATTAAAATAGGCGTAGCCTAATTTGAAATTGCGTTCTAGGTTTTGATCTTCATTTAATAATTCAGGATTTACTTTTTCAAATAATTCAATGACTTTTCTAAGTTCTTTTTTATTAAAGTAATAAGAACCAAGTTCATAGTTACACCAACTTGCCATTGGATGGTAAGGGTATTGGGTGGTGAAAAGGTGAAGATTGTCGATTGCATCAGCGTTTTGTAAATGCAAACCACAAAATGCGATGTAATAGGCTGATTCTATTTTTTTATTGACATCTGTAACGTTGGGTTGGGCAAGGTAACGTTCAAATGACAATCGTGCCGACGCAAATTGCTCTTTCTGGTACAACTCGTAAGCAATATTGAAATGCTTGTCGGGGTCGGTTTGGATGAGCGTGTTTTGTGCTGAAGCAAAAATTGAAGTGAATACGAATAAGAGTAATAATATCAGATTTTTATGCATGACCTAATGCGGTATTTTCAACAAATATAACAGCTAATTAACATTGAAAAAACATTATTATTGTTTTTTGTGAAAAAACAATAATAATGTTTTGACTTAAAGTTTATTAATCGAACGTGTAGGGGTTGAGTTACAAGCGATGTCATTAAAAATAGGTGACCTTTTGAATCAAGGAGAATTAATCGTCTAAATGATCATCTTTGTCTCCATTGTCTTTTTTGCCCCCTTTTTTTTCTTGTCTTTTAGCTTTTTGTTCCGATTTTAATTGCTCCCATTTGGTTGCTTGGTCAGGCGTAAGAATAGCTTTCATTTGGCTGTCAAAATTGTCACGAAGTGGTTTTAATTCTTTGCCCATTCCTTTTTTGTTGGTGGTATACTTAGCTTTGATGGCTTCTACTTTGGTAGTTTTGTCTAAAATTAAATTGTACACACTTTGTTTTTGTTCAGTAGATAAACCTAATTTTTGGGTTAATATTTCCGAACGTTTGCTTGCTTTTTGTTCAGGTGTTCTTGCTTCTTTGTTAGGGTTTTGAGCAAAAGATAGGCTTATAGCTACTACAAGACCTGCAATCGTTAACATTAATTTTTTCATGGTTTTAATAATTTTAAGTTGGATGTATAAAATTCGATTTGGTTTAAAAGCTTACATTCTATCGAAGAATATTTTTTCTTCGGCTTTGATATCGGCTAGTAATTTGTTGGCATCAACTGCCGAATTTTCTGTTTCTGAAAGGGTAAATACGCCAACTTTGACGCCATCTTGGGCCATGTTTGGTAGCCAGTCTTCGATGAATTCGTGTAAATCTACTTTGGTAGGAGAGTATTTGTCGAACATGCCGATCCTGGCAAAACTTGCATATTCTTCATCAGGCCATAAATGAAACACTGGTGTTTTTCCTTCTTCAGCTACCAATGACCAATTGTCATCATTGTCCACCAATGCCCAAAGTTCTTCTTTGGCCACGATTCTTTTTACAAAATAAGCATAGCGTTCGGCACATGTTTGCTTCAATGCTACCTTGAATTTGTAATCGTTAATTCTCCCTTTCATTATAGCGTATATTTTAAATGTAGTTGTAGTTTAGGTCTTGTGGAGGCAATGCAAAATATGCAATGACAAATAACGAATATCAATTGACCATATACAAATATCTTAAAAGATAAATGAATAATATCCTTTGGTACCGTTAGCACTAATCCCTTCTATTACGACCCTGCCTTTGAGGTTTTCAAATACTTTGGATAATTCTTCTGGTGTTTTTATTTTTTTGCTATTCACCGCTGTAATGATAAATCCTTCCTGTATTCCCATTCTTTGCACCAAACCGCTTTTTACTTTGGCTATCCTGATGCCTGTTTCAAGCCCTAATTTATCACGTTCTACTTTAGAGACCGTTTCTAAATCGGCACCGAGTACCGTAGAGTTGTATACTTCACGTTTGAGCAATTCGGTGGTGCCTTCTCTGTTGGTAAGCAAAATGTAGGTGCTGCCTATTTTGTCTTCTCTACGGTAACTGACTTTGATTTTATTGCCTGGTCTGTAATAGCTAATTTGTTCATCGAATTCTGCTTTGCTATTGATGGTGATATCATCAATAGCGGTCACAATATCGCCTTTTTGCAAACCTGATTTTTCGGCAGCGGCGTCTTTTTGCAAATAGGTAATGGCAACGCCTGTGAGGTTATTGGTGTGTAATTTATCACCCAATTGGGTATTTAAATCAGACACTTCCGCACCAAAAAATGATTTTTGTACTTCCCCATATTCCAAGATGTCTTTCACTACCTTCATGGCAATATCGGCCGGAACGGCAAAGCCATAGCCCGAATAAGAGCCTGTATGAGAGAGTATTGCTGTGTTGATGCCAATTAATTCGCCTTTGATATTCACCAATGCTCCTCCAGAATTTCCAGGATTAATGGCCGCATCGGTTTGGATAAATGATTCCAATGGAAACCGCCCTGAAACCACATTGATATCCCTGCCTTTGGCACTGATAATTCCTGCAGTAACAGTTGAATTAAGGTTAAATGGATTGCCGACGGCCAGTACCCATTCGCCAACTTGTGTGGCTTTAGAGCTGCCAATTTTGATGGCAGGTAAATTGTCGGCTTCAATTTTTAATACCGCCAAATCAGAGGAAGGATCTGTTCCTACAATTTTAGCCATATAGGTTCTCTTTTCGTGAACGACTTCTATTTGTTCTGCATTTTCAATCACATGGTTGTTGGTGATGATGTATCCATTTTTATTGATGATTACCCCTGAACCAGTGCTGACCTGGGTTTGACTTCCGCCTCCTCCACCAAAAAACCAACCAAACATATCGTAATTCATGGTTTGTTGGGAGATGTTTTTAATGAAAACCACACTTGGTGTTCCTGCGGCAGAGGCAGCGACGAAGTCTGTCGTAAAGCCTAATGGGGCGTTTGAAACACGAGACGTCGTTTGAAAAGGTGTTTGATTTTGAATGTAGGTGGCTTCTGTTAACATTGACTGCTGAAAATAGCCGTACGCTATCGCTCCAATTAAGCCTCCAATAAGTCCGAATGAAAGTGTTTTGATGGTTTGATTCATGGTAAACTAGTTTTTAACCTTAACAGTATTTGCATCAACAAAATTATACTATTATTCATAAAAACAATAAGTGAAGCGTAACAATAAATGATGACATGGTTCAATGGAAGTGCGTGAGTAGGGTTTTTCTTGTAATTGTTAGCCTTTTAGGTATTAAGTATTAAGTACAAAGTATTAGGTATTGCGTTTCGTTAGCGTTTAGAATACACGTCATTTAACTTATGTTAACTTTTAGCGATGAAGACACCGAGGG
>JBIKPL010000095.1:0-8997 GCA_044357485.1 Cytophagales bacterium | reverse complement strand
CTCCCAAAATCCACCACACATAGGATGGTATTCCTGTGTTAGTGTCAGGAATCGACGGATCAACACCAGTAGAACCAGTTGAAGCCGTATTATTCACAGGTGTTTTTCCAGTGAAAATATTAATACCCTTATTGATTGTATCTAGCCATGAAGAAGTTGTATCAGAAGAATTTTTCAATGTACCATCATTGATTGCACCTTTGATTTTCTGTCCTATTGTGGTAGTTGTTTTGGTGGTATTGCTTGAAGCACCAGCAGTTGTTTTTGTAGCATCTGTCGTTACTGTGTCAGTTTTAGCCGTGTCACTCGGAGTGGTTGTACTTACCTTTTTGGTAAATGGCCAGAAATTTGAATGTTCCACTCGACTAGGAATATCTAATCCAAATTGAGTTTGCGATTCTCCTTGAAAGCTTGATAATTGATTACATCCACACATGATATGTTTGTTTAGAATGGATAACTGATTTAAGCTGATTTACTTCCTCTTGTAGCAAAAATGACAATCAGCATAAAGACAAAAGCAAAGAACCCATAGCGTTTGAATTTGAAAATGTCAGCTTCAATCGCAGCTATTTTCATACATGCACATGGCTCTTTCTCTTTTTTTGTATCATCACTTACTGGTTCAACTGTTACCGTTTGTTCATCTATTGAAACAGCACTAGAATCAGAGAGATGTGTCCCTTGTTTACTGCCAATATCCCAATGTTTGATTCTATCGGCATTTTTCAAGATATTCTCTTTGCTAATTTGAAGATTGTTGGATTCCATAAAGTCAAGTGTTTTCATGTAGAAGAGCTTGAGTTTATCCTGGTATTTTAGTAGGTCTTCATTGGGAACATCAGCCATAAATATTTCCCTTACCCAAGGCATCAAATTTTCCATAGTTCATCTGTTAAGATTTGAGTAGTGCAACTGCAATGATAATGAGTACCACAAAACCCAAGCATCCACCCACATATAGATTGGTGTGATCGACTGATTCAGCGACATAACTTCCAGTTGCTTTTAAAGCAGATTCTTCACTTACCCCGGCTGATTTGGCTGTTACCAAAGCATCTAGTTTTTGCTTTTCTAAATCTGCTTTTTGTTTGGCTGCGGTGGCTTCTATTTGAGCAGCTTCTGCTGCTTTTTGTGAAGCTATTTTTTGGTCTTGCTCTGCTTTGTCACGTTTCTCTTTTGCAATTCTATCCGTTTCCTGAGCATACCAAGCCGTTGCATTTGTACTCCAAGTAGCGATGGCTAAATTGTAGTTATCAATTGCTTTTTGCTTGGCTGCGTCAAAGTTGGTTTTTAGCGTATCATAACTTGAGGTATATTGTTGAAGCTGATTCCTTAATGTCGTTAATTCAGCACTAACTTGGTTGACCGTTATTTGTGCATTATCTCTTTGTCGTTCATAATCGTGAACACAATCCCAATCAGGGCCCCAGAAACTCACACAGTTGACCTTATTGTTCCTTGCATTGTTTACAATCACTTGCAAGCGATTCAAATTGGCAATTTGTCCGTTTACATCATTTTCTTTGGCTGTAATTTGATTGGGTAACGTAGTCGTTTTTAGCTCAAAAAGCTTTTCGAGTTCAGTTTTGGGATACAATACAACATAGTCTTCCACTTTTGGAGTGGGCTGTGAGTAGCCTTGCATGCCGGGGAAAATACTTCCGTTGAAATCTGTTTTAACAGTAGTATTTACTGGAGGGGTATATTTTCCATCATTTGCTGGAGGGGCAACAGCACCATCCATAGAATAAGCATGAAGTATATGAGGTTTATGTTTCATTAGCCAGAAGTTTTTGAGTTTAGTATCAAGTAAATGACAATACCCAATACAATGAGAATCGTGATGATTACACCTATAATTAAGCTAGGACTAAGACTTGTTTTTTGCTTTGAAATCAATGCTTCTGCTTGTAAATCAAGTTGTTTATTAATAATATTATTACTTGATTCTCCAGTAAGTGAATTTCCTAAATCGTCCCAAAATGCCATGTTTATAAGCTTTTAATTTCCATAGATTGAAGCAATCGCACCACCAATGTCACTAATGAGATTCTTTTGAGCTACAGGTTGTTGTTTCAAAATAGCTTCTTCAGCACTTGATGAAGGTTTTAGTACCAGTACCAAAATGATAATGGACACTATGGCAACCACAGCGATAATCACTACCAGTATCAGTTTGGAGTTTTTCATAGTAATATTATTGATGAGTTATCTCCCCATGATTTTTACCAGTACAAAGACACAAATGAGAAAAATCAATAGCTCCATCAATGAAATGTAATTACCAAGTATCTTTTTGGGAAATTGATAACTTGTATCTTTGTCATTGATAATTGGATTTGGAGAAATCAAACTCTCATGATTGGTACTTGGAATACTGTGTGTCTGCTGTGTCTGTGTTCTTTTGAAAGCTTCTTCGTGGATTTCACTCATAGGATCAAGAGCAATTACTTTGAAGATTACATTTTCATCTCCTGAAGCAATTAAGGTTCTAAGGCCCATGATTTGTTTACTTTGGGTATCGGCCATAATGCCAAAACCCATCAGTAAAGATTTTACACCTTGCTCATTGCTTTTAATCAAATACTCAATGAGTAAATCTGATGGATTGTCAGGATTCAGCCCATACATGATAGCGGTAGCATCGTTGTCAACCATTGTGAGAGGATTATAAAACAAAAGCCATCAACCACAATCGGTAAATGGCTTTTGAATAAGTGAGAAAGCTTATGGATTATTTACCAGCTTTGTAAGTACTTAATACTGATTGACCAGATAAAGCATTCGCTACATCTGTTTCTGCATCAATGTATAAGGTCACTTGAATTTTTCTGGCTACTGTAGCTGAAATAGCTTTTGCTACCTTCACAAGTAACGTTGCTCCACCATCTACTTTCATGAAGAAATCGTCATCAACCAATGTATCTGCCACTTGGTTTTCTAAAGCACGAGCTAAATGTGGATTGTATGTTTCATTGTAAACACTATTGCCAACTTTTTGACGAATCCTCCAAGGTTGATCTAATTGTGTACTATCTCCAAAACGGTAACGCAATTTGCTCAAAGTGAAAGGTCTGCTGGCAGATAATTCTTGAAGCTCTTCGTATCTGTAACCTTGAATAGCAACCGCTACACCTTTACCGACTTGTGAGATAATGTTGTCAATATCAGCTATACCGTTAAAAGGAAGAGGGATTTTCTCGAATTTGGAGAAAATAGGTACTAACAGATCATTATTTTCATCCGTGTTTGTGATGTCAATAATGATTGGTTTTACTCTGTTTTTGTGAATAACACCATTTGCATTACCACTCATTCCAGAGAAGTTAGAAGCAGAAATATAGCTTTCTCTACCTTCTGTAATTTCACCAAGATAATTTGACATACTTGCTTCTGCACTAGCAGTAAGTTTTGCCATTTTTGCATTAAGGCTGTTTCCTGTAAGAATAGACTTTTTCATTGTTGTTTGCTTTTAATGATTTTGATAACAGCGTAGTACCTTCCACGAAAAATTTTAAATCCGTCCTCGATTGCTCTCTTGAATTAAAATAGTCTCAGGTCAAGCATTGAAATTATTTTGTGGTAACGGTTGCCGATGCTTTGTCTTGGTATTCTTTATAAGCTGAATAAGCTACTACAGCGGCTAATGCTCCCACAAACACAATCCCAACATAAATTGCGATTTCTTTAAAGTTGATCTCCATTTGGATGAGTTTTTGTTTGAACTGATGCAAAGGTGAATAAGACTGTAACCATCACAAAATGGAGTATTTTGCAAAATGGACTAAAAAATTACCCTTAAAACACAAATAGTGCTACAGTAATCAGTAAAAGGTATCTTGTTTTACACCTATTGTTACTTTTAAAGTATAAAAACTTGTGATGATATAGAATTTTGATAATTTTATGATTCATAAAAACTAAATCATGGAAAGATTCAATCAATTAAAACAATTACTATTAGAAAGTGAAGCTGATTTTAAAAAGTTCTTTGAACAAAACAATCAAGCTGCTGGTACAAGAGTTAGAAATAAAATGCAAGAATTAAAAACACTTGCTCAGGAAATTAGGCTTGAAGTTCAAGAAAAGAAAAATCAGTAGTTTAATCATGATACCAATAGTTGTATCAAAGCTTTTATAATTTTATATATTATGATAATGACTATCATATTAACCAAGGATAGATTTTTGAGCTTGCATTTTATTGAAAAATGTATTGTCCTTGAAACATTTTTCCCAAATAAATCATTTGGAGAAAATACTAATATTGAATATTGGACAGAAAAATTATTCAATGGTAGTACTGAAATTGAGGTTGAATATTAGAATTTAATCTTAAGATAATTAATTTTATGCAATAATAATGTTCCCATTTATGAATCAAAAAACAATATTCGACAATACAAGAAACATATTGGACAAAATAAAAAAAACTATTTCTGATTTAAATGAACTTAAAAGTTCTAAAAAATCACTTAATTCTAATTTAGAATTAGATATAAGTATAAAGATTTTAAGCAAAGTACATCACATTGTAGCAAATTTTAATACTGATTACCAATTATTAGAAGTTGCAATTGGTACAAGATTTGTATTTGAAGCTCTAATTAATGTTAAACTTTTAAATTTTGAACAGAAACATATTTATAGGCTTTATAATGCTTTATTAAATCAAAATATAATTAAGAATAAAAAGTATGAAACTCAGATTAAAAATGATTTAGAACTAATAAATCAAAAAATAATTGAAGAATCAAATGGGCTTAATTATGATAAAAATGAAATTGAATCTTCTGCAAAAATTAATGAAAATAAAAAAATACAATTATTAAATGCATTGAATGAATATGAAAAAAATATATTAAAACATGAAGATAATAAGAAACAATTTCAAGTATCCTGTATTAAAAATAAAAAATTCAAACAAGCTGTTGGAAAAGAAAGCATACAAGAGAATGAAATAGATTCTTTATTAACTGAACCAGAAGGAGGATGGGAAGGTAAATCTATTTTATTAGGTTTAGAATCAGAGTATAGATTAATGTATGATTTTTCATCTTCTATGATTCATGCTACAAGTTATTCACTACTTACAAATGTGGATATTACTTCTGACGAACTTGGATTTTATTTAAATTCCTTAAATAATTATTTAACCCAAA
Organism: Cytophagales bacterium; assembly: GCA_044357485.1. GTDB lineage: Bacteria > Bacteroidota > Bacteroidia > Cytophagales > UBA9547 > CALPQG02. Next base: position 3,832 of record JBIKPL010000095.1, on the reverse strand, counting down.
TAAATGACAACATAATTCATTTCTGTAATTTAAATATTATACAAACTCCTAATTTAAAACACGTTCATTTAAAATATGAAGAAAAAAATATTATAAAAGAAGAAGGAGTAAACTTTTATAAATCAAATGGATTCTGTCCTGAATGTTTTTTAACTAAAGAAAAAACAAAACAAATAATGTACATTAACCGAAATGATTATTTTGAATGTTCAAAATGTAAATTACAGATTGTTAAAAAATCGAGTCAAATAGCTTACATTCTACCGCTTTCAAATAGAGGAAATGGTGATTTTGATAAATCTCTTTCTTGCGAAATCGAGTTAAAAAATGTTTATTTTTCAAAACCAAGTATTGATTCATTGAGACAAAAAAACAATGACCAACTATTTACATACCATGAACTAAAGAGTTTTTTTAATTCAAAAGGTACAGAATAACATTTACTTATAATACCTCCAATGCTCCCTAATCCAATTGGATCTAGCCTGATTATGGTCAGCAAGTGTTGGTGATTTACGATTTTGAAGGAAGAGTATTTTTTGTAATTGAGCTTTGTATTCGGCTGGAGATTCGGTTAAGTACTCATTACAAGCCAATATAAAATCATCTTTCTCAATTCCAGTAATGTATTCATCTTTGGTAAATACCCAAATAAAGAACCTTTTATAAGCATTTACAACTTGTTTTAATTTGGGTATTTGCTCCCAATTGGTATACTTACGAGCAATTTCTTCCCCTTTTCTGTACTTGGTATTGATGATAATTTGTGCGATTCGGCAAAGTGTAAAATACTGAGAGATTTTCTCCTTAATCTTATAGAGATCAAAGCCATCATAGTGCATTCTAATCAGACGAGTCGCTTCATACACAATAGGACGAATTGGATTAAAAGACTGTAAGTGCATGATATAATCCACCGAACTATGACGAATTGCTTTAAAAGCAGATTGTATTTCGGTACGCTCAAATGAAATAGTGTACTTGTTAACGTCCTCTAATAAACACATACCACCTCTGTAAGTAGTACAAACCGTAACCATTGTCAATAACATTTGAGGTTGGTTCATTGGCTCTTTGTATATGGTAAACGGTGCAATAATAAAAATACCAGGAGGAAGCTTCTTAAGGTTCTTTTCAGACTGCGTTACAATTCTAATTCCTTTCTTAGCTTCTTCTTTTTTTGCTTTTTGAATTTCCATGATGTCGAAATGTATCGCTGGAAATTTGTTCCATGATTCCTCATAGTTGGGGTCAAAAATAAGTATCGACCTTTTGGGATGGGCTTTGGCATAAGCCCTCACCATTTGTTCAGTAATATAGCTTTTACCAATACCCATCAATCCTGTGGCAAGGGTCACAAAAGTTTCTCTCATTGTATTTGAGTTAACCTATTTTTCTTCGACTTTTTGTGTTGTTGGGGGAATGTTTTGAGCTTTTCTTAATGCTTCAAAATGAGAATCCAAACGTTTTAAATAAAGCTCATTGCTCTTTTTAACTTCAAGAATGGTAGGTATTAAAAACAAGGCAAGCAATACCACTACGCCTATACAAAGTTGAACACCAACAGGAATACTTGTTTCAATGCCTTTTTCAATACAAAGGGCTTGCAGTGGCTTTTTGATTTGATCTTTGTACCATTCCGGGATAATAAAACGCTCTTTATTTTCCTTGTTTCGTTTGGCAATATCCTCTTTGAGTGCTAGTTGAGTGGCATCATCAATGATAGGGTCTTCAACAACTGAATCCGAAATTTTTACCACATAAGTACCCATCAATTCGGGTAATCCATGTTCAAAATTATTCCAAATCAATTCTGAAGTAGTGACACCGATCTGCCCAGTTAAATTCTGACTTGCAGTTAAATTTGGGTCAATTGGTTCTTGAAACTGCATAGTGGGTACATGCACCTCTTGGGTAGGAATCTCGGATTCTTCAGTAGGCATTTCAGCCATAGGCTGTTCTTTTTTGAAGAAATTAAATAGAGGTTTCACCTCTTTTGTTTTTATTTCTAAATTAGGAACAACAGTAGCAGAAGATGAAGCAGAGATCTCCGAACCACCACTCATTCTATTAAGTTGAGCTTCGGGATTAGTAGCATATTCTCGTTCTACTACTGGTTCAAACATACTCGACAATTCAAATGATTGTGGTGCTGGAGCAGCATCAATAATGTTTTGAATATCGGTGTCTTCATTTCCATTATTGACAGATTCCAATACTTTAGTAATTTCATCTGCTTCTGAATTATTAGTAGATTCAGAGGTTGTTTCAACTGGATTATTTGTACCTGATTCTACTTGCATAAGGATCTTGTATTTTGAAGATTTGCTTCGTATTGTTTGATTACCGCATTGATATTGCGTTCGATAATTCCAATATTTTGGTCAAGGTTATACAGATTGGCTTTCATTCTATCTAATACCAAATTGTGCAAAATGCTAATTTTAGAAGGGTAGGATTTGAAGTATTCAGCCATTACCGCATAGGTGAAGTTAGGATTATGCCTTCTGTGTAAGAGGTAATAACAAATGCCTCTAAGCTCTGAAAATTGGCCTCTTTTCTTTAAATTAAAAATCATATTCTTATCCACATTAAAATATATAGCAACAGAACTAACCACACAGTCGACTACAAAAGAACGGTCTAATTGTCTAGGTTGGTTAGCTGTATCAAGTATGGTAGCACAGATATTTTGAATGGATTGCTCTTTGGCTACTACTGGATTTTCTTCTATATTAGTTTTCATTTTCAATAGTATTTTGGGTACTTACAATCATTTTAGGCTCTGTGATTATTTCACATTTGGCTTCTTCTATTTTACTTAAAATGGCTGTAACCAAATATTTAAAAGGAAAAGAGCCTCCGTCAATTTCAAGAGTTTCAATATTGTCTTGAATGATTTTGACAACGATTTCTCCGTCACGAACAACCAAGCAAAACACTACTTGCATACCAACTTCTTTGCTGATATGAGTAATGGCTTCTATGATGTATGGAGCAAGCAAAGTCAATGTGTTTTCAGACACTTGATGAATGTCTGAGTCAAGCGGTTTACCATCGAATAAGCGTTTAAGCCTTAACTTATCCGTGATGCCTGTTTTAGTAATAAAAGATTGAATATGTACAGGTAATTTATTCATCACAAAGTCAACGCCTTTGTCAGACGCCAAACCTTTGAGCATATTCATAAACATATCTCCACCAATCATGATAGTTTCGAGTTTTGAGTGTTGAATTTTGAGTAAAGGGATTGAATACTTGAGTGTAGGTTTTGAGTTTTGAAATACTAAAAAACCAACACTCAAAACCTACTTGATTTTTTCAATCAAATAATATGGTTTCATCAAAGCTTTTTTGACTTCTGAAATCCTGAATTTGCCAACTATTTCTCCTTTGGTGAGATGCTCACATGGGTAGTTAATAGCTTTGAGTTCTGTGGCTAATACCTTTGTTTTACCTTGCTCAAAAAGTCTACTTAGAATAGCTTCTTTGAGTTCTGATTCAGTTTCATCTTCATCGGTTTCATTGTCGAATTCTTCGGTAATCAGCTCACAAATTTTATCATCTAGCTCACGAATTTCACGTTGTATAACACGAATGTCCTCCGGGTCATTTTCATCTTCTTCTAAGTCTTCTTCTAAAACATTTAGGGCATCAATTGTTTGCTTGATTTCACTTGGAAGGGCGGATTCTGCCAATCTTAATTTGGAAAGTAGGGCTTTGTATTTTAGTGTCATTTCGATGGTTTATTATTGAATTTTGATACCCAAAACTCGTTCAAACAATAACCATTACCAAAGTTGTTACCCTTATAGAAGGTGACTTATTACTC
>JBIKPL010000363.1:0-3507 GCA_044357485.1 Cytophagales bacterium | reverse complement strand
ATTTATCTATCAATGCTTCTTTGGGATTGGTATCATGGGTATATTCCACCACTACCGCTACTTGGATTGGTGCAGTGAGTGCCAATTGGAATGATCCTCTTAATTGGAATATCAACGAAGTGCCATCGAGTACGGTTTCAGCTATTGTGGCCAACACTATTCCATTGCCGGTGATTAATGCAACTTCTGGCAATGCCGCAGCCTATAATGTTACCTTGCTTGCAGGTGTGGTTTTGGTGATTAGTAATAATGTTGCTTTTGACATCAAAGGTGACTTAACCAGTAACGGTACCATTACGGTAGCTACGGGTAGTACTTCCGCTATTTCGGTAGGGGGTGAATGGTCTGATGTGGGTGTATTTAATCCTGGTGCTTCGACCGTAACCTTAACTGGAACCTCTGGGACTAAAAATATCACTTCAGGCACTACTAGTAAATTCAATAATATAACCATTGCTGGCACAGCCAATTATACGCTTAACTCAACCACCAATGTGTTGGGAGATATCGTTATCAATGCAGGTGCTAAATTAATCAATCCTGGTACCAAGGGTATTAACTTAACTGGAAGCTTTATCAATAACGGTACTTTTGTGCCCAATACTGGTACACTAACCTTAAACGGTACCTCAGGTGTACAAACCATTACCGCGGGTGCAACTGCTCCTAAGTATTTCTATAATGTAAACAAACTATCGACCAGTACAAGTACCTTGAACTTAGGGTCTGATATTTATGTCATCAATGACCTAAGCATCAACAAAGGAAACCTAACCGCGAATGGTTATGACTTAAACGTAGGTGGAAACTATATTTGGAATAACAGTACGGGTAACATGACCAATGCGGATATTGTCTTTGTAGGAAATACGACTAAATTGTTTAGCAATTCAAGCGGCGCAAGCGGTAATGTATTCAATAACATTACCTTCAAAAAAACAGGAGGTTCCGTAATTTTAAGTAGTTCTATTACGGTAAATGGTACCTTAACCATGACCGGTGGTACCATGGTGTTGGGCGCACGTAACTTAACCCTTGGGGCTTCCGCAACTATTGCTGGTGGAGGAGCTTCAACCTACATTCAAGCAGATGGTATCGGAGCGGTGATTAAAAATCTTAGTGCTGGAGCCATTGGGACCACTTATGTTTTCCCTATCGGGGATGCTAGTAACTATACCCCATTGGTATTTACTTTAAGCAGTGGTACCTTGACTGGAGGTGCTTCTATTGCCGTAAACCTTAAAAATGTGAAAGACCCAAATTTGGTAACCACTACTGCTTATATCAACAGGTATTGGGAAATTGTTCCAACGGGTATTTCAAGTCCTGTATACGATGTCATGTTGCAATACAGCGCTGCCGATGTGGTGGGTGACGAATCTACTTTAACCATAGGAAAGTATTCAACAGCCACTGCGAAACCTTGGAACTATGGGTATATGTATGGAACTTGGGGTTTAGATGAAGCAAACAATATTTTATCATGGACTGGCATTACTTCTTTTAGCCGTTTCACGGCATTGAAATTTGCCACGCCACTTCCTGTGACATTTGTTAATGTGGAGGCCCAATTAATTGGTAGCGATAAGGTAATCGTTTCGTTTGCTACTGCGCAAGAAGTAAACAATGATTATTTCGTCATCGAAAGTGCTGTAGACGGTATAAGCTTCGAAGAAATCGGTAGGGTGAAAGGGGCAGGTACTGTGAATGCGTTAAGTAAATACAATTTTGTTAGCCCATTAACTTCCCATGAATACTTCAGAATTAAACAAGTGGATTTCGATGGGGAATTTGCTTATTCCGAAGTATTTAAATTAAATACGGCTGGAACTACAGGTGAAACACATTTTGAAGTATATCCTAATCCTTGTTCTCAAAGCGAAGAGTTGTTCTTGTCTTACCACAGTCAATTTGAAAATACGGTAAATGTATCGATTATAGATTTAACTGAAAAAGAACATTATAATGCCACACATGATCTCAATTACAAAGGGGTTTTACAGATTCCGTCGGCCACTATCACCACTTTACCTTCAGGTATTTATACCGTTATTGTAAAAGGCCAAGACCAAGTGTTTGCCTATAAGTTGCTGGTGTTATAGTATGGCTTCATGCAAAACTAAAAAAGGAGTTTCGATACAATCGAGACTCCTTTTTTAGTTAGAAGGTGGAGGTCACCTTTAAAATAGTTTTTTTTAACATGATTAAAGCCGCAAAAAGCATTTTGTATGCTGATTCAGTGTTTATCGTTGTTTAATTGCTTGTGCGTTTGTAATGAAGTTGAGTTAGTCCTTTGTCAAATTGTTTTGTCGACATAAGTACTAAGGGTTGTGTCGGTCGTCCGTCTTTAAAAAGTTTAATGCCGTCACCTAGTAAAATTGGAATCACTGAAATTATATATTCATCTACTAAATCATCTTTCATTAATTCATTTGCAATTTCCGCCCCTCCATCACAATAGATGTTTTTCCCTGCTTTATTTTTTAAACTTTCAACAAGTTGCTTGAGGTCGCCATTGTAAAACTTAAAAGTACCGATGGAAGATTTTGCTGTTCTTGTCAATATGTAAACGTCTTTGTTGGTATGGGGATATTCGTAACCCATTTCAATTACTTTCTCATAAGTTTTTCTGCCAATAATGATTGTGTCAACAGTATTAACAAATTCATGGTAGCCATAGTCTTCACCTTTTTGTTCAACTATTGATAAAAAATCAAGAGCGTTATCTTTGCTTGCAATGTAACCGTCTAAGCTCATTGAAATATATAAAATTACTTTTCTGCCTGTTGTCATGTGTAATAAAATTCGATGTCGTTATGCTGCTTTAAAATCGTTGTTGTCCATCAGTTAAACTTGTTACTTATATCTCGCAAAGTCCTGCCTTGAATCCTAACCATGGCTTAGGGACGTGCGCTTTGAGAATTCATCACTTTAAAGTGTAACACAAATTAGTAATAGCATTGTTAAAATACACCCACACAAAAAAAGACCTTAATGCCTGTTTCTATTTCCCGCTTCTTACCAATTGATATTGCATCAACACTGCGCCATCAAAGGTGTAATTTAATCGTATTTTTATGGTTTGCAGACAAGACGAGCCTTAATGTGTTTCTGGAATGGACGTAGTCCATTTCGCAGACACACACATCAAATATATGTAAATAGTTGAGAAAATCAAGGCATATTTTTCGAGGAATTATCCAAGAAACTAGATGTTTTTTTCGGAATAGCAGTGTGAAAGCGAATGGAATTGAATCGCTATCAAGGTGAAAGTCCTTGAGGTGTTGGACTGTAAGAGGGTAATGTTTTCAACGCAAATTTATAGGAAGAAAACCAAATCTAATAACATCTAGCAAGTGACAAGCTGGTTTGGGGTGACCCTAAATTTCTAACCAAGAAAGGACAGAAATTTATACGCTACGCCGACGACTTTAGTATTTACTGTAAAGGCAAACTTCGAGCACAAGAAATTGGAAACCAAGTATATTTATTCTTAAAGAATAAGTT
>JBIKPL010000364.1:0-3507 GCA_044357485.1 Cytophagales bacterium | reverse complement strand
ATTGCCGCCATATTCATAAGTAGGTGACAAATAAGCATTTGTAAGTGACGTTAAACTTGGTTGCCCCTCTACAGATCCTCTTAGGTTTACGGCAAAAATTTCACAACCTCCAAAAATATTTCGATCGATGAAGGTTAAATTGGCAAGTGGCCCCGGATATCCTTGCCCTTGTCCAACGGTAACGCCTAATTCATCACTTACTTGATATTTAGGTAATGAAGTGGCATTTATCAAGGCTGTAAGCTTATTTTCGGATGTATCTGTTTTAATGAAATTTACACTTACAAATTTAAACATGTCTAAATTTGAAATATTTCTTTGTGTATTTTGAGATTTAGTAAAACTATAAAATTCAGTGGGTATTAACTCATTTTTACTATTTAAGACCTTTTCTGAATAGCGTTTGTTGTAATAATAATATTGAATATTGTTTAATGTTATTGAATCCTGAATGGTTTTATTGTACTTAGAATAATCAAAATAATACAGTACTTTATTGATTTGGTAACGAATATGTTTGCTAGCATTAGGAGGAGAATCAACTGATAAGGTGATGACTAAATTGTCGATTCGTGTAGTATCAATTTCAAAATTGATATATTGACGTGCAAACTCAAAATAGCCATTGTCTTTCAATAGTTTATTTATTCTCTCTCGCTCTAAATTAAGGATATTCTCATCGTACTTCACGCCTCTTTTTAACAAGGATTCTTTAAAATAATCTTGTAAAACATGTGCCATTGCGGTATCACCAACATCATATTTTAAACTATCAATCATGCTTGGATTGCCTTCTTTGATGATGTATTTAACAAAATAATTTTTACCCAAACGTGTCGTATCAAAGCTTACATTATTTTTAAAATATCCTTTTGAGTTTAAATAAAGATGCATCTGATTAACCGTACTGATCACATTGTTGGTATCAAACAAGGAAGGAGCTTCTCCAATGGTTCTCATGAAAAAATTGCCATTGGTTAATTTTCGATTAATTTTGGCCATCTTTTTTTGATGTTTTTGCTCCAATTTAGTATAGGCGATTGAATCTTTATGGCTTAATAAAATACTGTCATTATTATTGAAATTAATTTGGTGTTTTTGAAGAAAATTGACCTTTAATGTAGAAAATTTCAGTGCTATCCTTGCACTATCTCTCTTCACTTTATCCTTAAAATAAAATTCACGACCTAATAAATGAAAATAGAGATAGAGCGTTGAACCAATAATTGGCACTTTTCTATTGGGCAATTGCTTGTACAATACCTCTAACTCATCCGTGTTAACTTCCTTATTACCAGTGATATTTTGTTGATAAAGTAGAAATTCTTTGGATTTTAACCAACGCGTATTTACACAACTGCTTAAGGTAAGCATTGCGAAACAAAGCATTATTTTGTAATATCGTGTTCTAAATTTATTCAAAAATGATTTCTAAGAAGTGGCTAAAATACATTAATTCTCTGCAAATTAAAAAATACAGACAGGAGCATCAAACTTTTTTAGTAGAAGGAAGTAAAAGTGTGCTTGAATTATTGAAGTCAAACTTGAAAGTAGAGATTGTATTTTGTTCTGAAAGTTTTCATGATGAATACCATTTGCTTTTTGGACGTCGCCCATTTGAACTTTGTTCTGAAGAAGAACTCACCAAAGCAGGATCATTCGAAAACAACAATGCTGCCATTGCTATTGTAGCGATTCCAGCAAAATTATCAATAGAAGCCTTTTCAAATAAAGGTATCGTCTTGGTATTAGATGGCATTAGAGATCCAGGTAATCTTGGGACGATTATAAGAACAGCAGATTGGTATGGCATTGAGCATATTGTTTGTTCTGAAGATACCACAGATGTATACAGCCCTAAAGTAATTGCCGCCACCATGGGTTCATTTGCACGTGTACAAGTGGATTATAAAAATTTAATTCATTTTTTGGAAGACCAACATTCTAAAACAGTGTATGGGGCATTTTTAGAGGGTGATAATTTACATCAAGCAAAATTGACTTCTAATAATGATAGTATTATCGTCATCGGTAATGAATCTCAAGGTATCGACCGAACGCTTTTGCCATTTATTACTAAAAAAATTCATATTCCAGGATCCGGAAGAGCCGAATCCTTAAATGCAGGAATTGCTACAGCCATAATATTGGATAATTTTTTCCGTGCTAATGGTTAGTAAAATAAAGCTAACGAAATTGCAGCAATACTCGTAAAAGTTTTCAATGACATTTAATTTAGTATATCTTATATACATAAATAGTCATTCAATAAAATATTAAAAGGCAATTTAGAGATCACATGAAAAAAAAACACCTATATATATATATCATTTTTCTTTATTGTATTACAATATTACTAACAAGTTGTACCACTGGAGAACAATTTGAATCGGGAAGCGACAATACGGGTACTTTACACCATGTAAGACATAGATTATATAAAAGAAATGACTCTAAAATCTCTTTAAAAGAGCAAAACGGTCATGAGGATTTTTTAGATACCTTAACTATAGAAGCAGAAGAAGTCGACACCCTGTTATTTAAAACCTCGGATATCAGTTTAAACCTTTTGGCCAAGGACCTAAGTGCTGAAAACTCGAAATCAACCCGTTTAATTATTAAAAACAACTTCAAAAAGTTCTTTTTCAAATCAAAAAACACCATTAAACTTCCTAAAGACGCCTATATTAGTGTTGCCTATCTGTGTAATAACCGTGGCGTTGCAATTAAAACTAGACATGCCATAAAAGTATATGGTTTTAAAGTAATTGAAGAAAAACAACCTTCGTTAGACAAAGAACAACCAATGATATTTATCACAAAACCAACACCTTATGAAAACGGGATGGTGATTTTGGATTTCATTTTAGTAAATATGTCTTTGACGGAAGAAAATAATTTAATACGTGTAACCATTGATGGGATTGATTTTTTTGCAGACAAATGGGTACCATTTTTAATTCATGGCCTAAAACCAGGAAAACATAAAATTGAAGTAGCCATTGTGAGTAACGATGACCAAGAATTAGACAATTATTTCAGTAAAGACTCAAGAGAATTTACTTTAAAATAAATCTTTAAAACCATTTTTTTATAGTTCATGATACAAGATTAACTATTCTGTAACTATCTTTGCCAAATGAACGCGATAGTTAAAAAAATAGATATCAGAGCAATTACCTTAAATCAACTTAAGGACTTTTTAATCTCTATCAATGAAAAACCTTTTAGAGCGAAACAAATATTTGAATGGTTATGGAAAAAATCTGCCCACGATTTTGACGCGATGACCAATTTGTCTTTGGCATTAAGAACACATTTAAATGACAACTTTGTAATCAATGCCGTTGTAATAGACCAAAAACAGGTCAGTAAAGACAAAACCATTAAATCTACCTTCAAACTTTTTGATGCCAATATAGTCGAAGGTGTTTTAATTCCCACTGAAGACAGAATGACGGCCTGCGTTTCGTCTCAAGTTGGCTGCTCATTGACTTGAGACGAAAC
>JBIKPL010000362.1:0-3509 GCA_044357485.1 Cytophagales bacterium | reverse complement strand
TGAAAGTAATAATTGGCTGTATCATTACAGAGTATATTAAAGTCTTCATCTAAAATCTCTCTTTCAGTTTCTTTCTCAATATGTTCTTTTGTGTAAGCATACGGAAAATAAATTCTATTTTCACCTAATAATGTATAAAGTAAAGTCGTTAAGTCTTCATCATTTAAATTTGAAACAGTTTTTGTTAATTGTTCTAATTCAATTTCATTCATATTCTTTGTGTTCAGTATCTTTATTACCTGTCCCCGCTTTAAATTGTTTTCATTTATTGTATTCTTTCATTTTCCATTTGTTTAATTTTTAGAAAATATTTTTATTTTATTTTTCATGCTTTCCACGAATCTCCTTTGAAATAGAGATAACTATCAAATAAATAAGGCATTAACATCATTAATAAAAAATCAAAACAGTCCAACTTTGTTTTAACAGTTACACTTAGTCCGTAAATCTTAAACTCTTCTATAATCAATTGTTTAACCATTTCTTGATTTCCTACACTTACATATAAGGCGTCATGAAGGGTATAGAAGTCATTACACCCATTATCTATCAATTTCTTGGCAACACCCTTAATCATTATATCAGATTCAATGCTTTGAAGTCTAACAGCAAGATTGTGTCCATTAGTATCTTTTTTCAAATCACTAATACAAGCCGAAATAGTTGGAAACTCTTTATCAAATAGTTTTCTCCATTTATTTGACCTTTTCTCTTTATCAAAGAAGATTTTAGCGAAAAATTCCGTCTTAAATAAAGAATAATCGGGAATTTTTATACCATTTTGTTCTACTACCCCTATTATATGAATATAGAAACTACCTGTTTCACATAAAGAGATGTATTTATTTACATCATCAGGAAACACCAATATTCCTTGCCTTAAAAGCAATTGCTTTAATAATATACAGAAAATCAAAGGTTGGGAATTGGCTATATCCATTTCTGCTGTTAACTTTCCATTTATTAATACAAACTGTCTAAGTAGCTTTGGTAAACTCGTAAAAGGTGTATAAACTCTCCCACTTTTCCCAAGGTCAGCAGTAAACCAACTATGGTTTTCAGCATTTTCAATCAGTAATGACCAATCACTAACTGTTTGTATACCAATACTTCTTTCATTAATTCTCCCATATAAATCCTTTTTATTGGGCAATTTATAGTCATAAGTAGATGCTGTATAGAGCCATTTATAAGCACTTTGTGCATCAATCTTAACAGAGTTAAGATTGTCATTTAACACTTTATAAATCCCTGAATAAGTAATGTTTTCATGGTTATTTTGAATAAATCTATCTTCTAACTTCTTATCTATTATAGGTTTAACTAAATGATACCCCTTAGCTCTCCATTCATCTAATATTTTATATTTAACTTCTTTAGAATCAATACTTTTCTGTGTAGTTTTAAAGTATATCACACCCCAATCATATAATTGTTCTCTGATTATGAGATACAGGTATTTATTTTTCCAATTTTTTTTGATAAACCAAGGATTATCTTTCAAATATCCTGTCTGACCTAATGAATTAATCAGCTCTTGGGAGCTGACCCTTACATATCCATTATTATCTAGTCTCTGCGAATATTTAAATATCATCTTACTAAGTAAGTAGTAATACTTTGGCAACTGCTTCTTAATGTAATTATCCTTAAACCCCTCTTTTTTAAGCAATTGTTCAATATCTAAGCCATTTAAATTATATAGTCTTTTCATAAATTAATTAAGAATAACATCCTTATTTACCCATTTATTGGCATATAATTCTTTAGTAATTTGTTTCACAAAAAGGGATAAATAATAGTTAAGTGTATGGTCAAATTTTACTTCTCTCATATATTTAAGTGTTTCTTTACAGTTTTTAAAGAAAAGATTGATATTAATCGGACTTTTCACTAAATCATCATATCCAACAATTTGAATTTTAATCTTTTCATCAATTTTTGTTACAAAACACTCATAACCATCACTATTAACTAAATTAAATTCATCAAAATTTCCTTTAATATTATTGCCGGTTTTAATATTTAATAAATTAACATTGCTACCAATTCCTTCAATCATCCCTGTGATTGAGTATACCATTTCATTTACTTTTACCATTTTTTTGTTTTTTATATTTAATTCTATGTTTATAAACTATCATTCTTTAATAGTTTATTTATTTTATATTTAATTCTTTAACTATCTCAAAATCAGTCTAATTATTATTATGTATCTCTCTCCATTAATATGGGACTTTTTGATAATCATATGTTTAGGTCAATAAAAAAGCCTCTACACTATTGCAGAGGCTTTTTAAATAAGTAATTCCATATTTATATAAATTTAGACTTCAAATAATTTAATTTTCATTCAATATTCCGACATAACACTCTTGCTATCAGGAAATAACAATTACAATTCTTACTATTTTTTTACTTTTTTAAATAACCTTTACAACCCTTATTTGATAATAATTTGGATATATCAATATTTTTTAGGAAATACTATTTTTTGCTTGTATGTCTGTATAGCCATATATACTCATTGTCAAGTATATGTGAATTTTAAACGAGCAGAAATATATCTTTATTTGAAAAAAAAATTTATGAATTAGAAAAAAAATACTTTTCTAGTCAATAAATTTTATCAAAATACTTCATTTTAATAGGGTAATTTATTTTACACTCATACTAATTTCAAAATTAAGTTGCCCATCTCGATGAGTGTTCACCCACTCTACTTCTTCCCCAAATTCAAATTTTTCTTTAATGTAGTATACATAATCATATATATAATTCAATAAGGTTTCGTCACCATTAAACTGATCAGAATTCTCAAAAAACGCATCTAATTGATTTGTAGCAAAATAAAGCTTTTTATCCTCTAAATTATAATTTGAAATAAAATACTCCCAGTCATTCCAATACTCTTCGTAGTTTTCGTAAATTTCAATTAATTTATTTAGTAATAGCTTTTCTTCTTTATTTAAACCACTAAAATCAGCCGATTTTACCTCGTCAATTGTTTTAAAATCAAAAATTTGATTAAACAATTCTGTCTTTTTTTTTGCTGCTATATTATTCATTTGTTTTTATTCAGTCAGTATCTGTCTCCATATCTAAATTCATTGATTATAGAATTAATGAATTGAATAGTTTATTTTTTTAGTAAAAAATTATTTGAAAATGTATAACTAAAATATAATTAACTGTTTAATAAGTATTTAAATGTTTAAAATTTAATTATTATATTTATTATTTATTCTGTCTCCATTAATATGGGACTTTTTTATGAAAATGTTGAATATGAAGAATTAAACAGTATTTTTTTTAAATATATACAATATGAAAACATTAAAACACTTACAGCTTTACGAGCAATACAACCAATCAAAGATTGATGAAATATTAGATAGAGTTAGTCAAAATGGAATTAAAACTTTGACAACGAAAGAAATGCAAATCTTGAAAACCAATTCTGACAATCCTGTAAATGAAGTGGATATCTCTTTTAAAGAGTTTAAGAA
>JBIKPL010000361.1:0-3518 GCA_044357485.1 Cytophagales bacterium | reverse complement strand
ACCGCTAAATTTCCTGCACTTGCACCAGTATAATTTACGGAAATAGCGGTAGTGCCTTGGCCTGAAGGTATCGTCGCTCCGGTTGGCACGGTCCAGGTATAAGTATTTGCTCCTGAAACCGTTGCAATACTATAGGTTTGTACGGCACCCGAACAAACCGTGGTATTCCCGGTTATTGCACCTGCAGCTGAGGATGTCCCAGTAATGGTGACAAAATTGGTTTTGGTACTCGTGTTAGAACCATAGGTATTGGTTGCGGTTAACGCAACTGTTTTTGTTCCTGTGGCAGAATAGGAAACCGTATGAGGACCTTTTCCTGTGGCAGTGGCAGGCGTGGCATTGGTGCCAAAATTCCAAGTCCATGAAGTAGTGGTTCCTCCAGTGGAGGCGTCTGAGTAGGTAATCAATTCTCCTGTACAAGCGGTCGTTTTATTGGCAGTAAAATTTGCTACAGGAGGATTAGTGGTACATTTTGCATTGCTTGCATCAATTACGGCATATATTGGTTGACGACCGCAAGTATTGCCAACAGTAACTTTAAAATTGGTAAAAAAACCATAATCGCCACTCAATACATAACCATCACCATAGGGTGCCGACCAATCCCAGTAAGCTTCTCCATAAACAGTCAAAACACTTGCAATACTATAATTGGTAGCCGGGGTTAAATCAACCAAACATGTAGAAACAGCGCCAACAGTATTGATATAATAAGTACCAGCACTCAGTGAAAAACCCAGCGACAAGGTATTTAAACCTGCAGATACAGCCGTAAAAGTTTTGGAGGCAACCACCGTAACGCCATCGCTAGCTACGACATTAATTTTCACATCGCCACCACCAGCATTTATCGTTACAGCATCAAGTGTTAAACTCGACAAGGCATCAAATTTTGTAGCGTAAATATTAGGGTCTTGCTGCCAACCATCATTTTGAAAAGCTGTCCGCATGGTGGTATAACTCGTCGCCGCAGCACCATAAGGTTGAATATAATAAGTAGTATTGGCAGCGATTGTTGGAGAATAAGTCGTACTGTTTGTTTTGAAAGCCGTTCCACCAGTAGCAGCCGTAAACCAATCAGAAGCAATACTTGCGGACAAATTGGCTATTCCTGCAGAACAAATTGTATCGTTTTTAGGAACAGGTAAAGAGGACGTCACGCTAGCCGAACCATTAACACTAGAACAACCAGAGGCACTAACCGTTACATTAAAAGTCCCCGCCAAAGAAGCCGTATAGGTTGACGATGTCGCACCGGCAATGACAACATTGTCTTTTTTCCAAACAAAGGTCTTGCCGTTAGCATCGCTTCCTGAGTTTAAAGTAACAGCAATTGGATTACATAAATTATAGGGTCCTCCTAAACTTACGACTGGTAATGTGCCCGACACAATAACCTCATCAAATTTCATACATGTACCCTGACTTACTTCTACCCTGTAAATACCCGAAGCAGTGATGGTATAAGTAGTGGCTGAAGCACTTGCATTCACAACAATGACACCATCCTTTTTCCAAGTAAATGTTCTGCCGCTAGCTGTAGCAATACCTGAATTTAAAGTTATAGACGATTGCCCACAAATGGATTGATCGACACCAAGGCTTGGCGTTGAAAAAGCACAAGAATAACTCAACACATTGGTATACATACTCCCCAACAACGAATATTGATCGGTACGGTCTTGCACCAATTCCCATGTCCATAAACCTGCCACTGATTTTGGCATTAAATAATCGGCTTTGGCTTTGATTAAAGGGTCTGAATTATAATAATATCCTCCATAATACCCATCGGCATCACTGTAATAAGCCGCAGGACTGGAAGATGAAAATGAATTATAGGCAGTTCCACCATTATTATAGAAAGGAATTGCTATCACTATTTTATTGGCAGCCACGCCTTTTCCTGTAACCCCAGAACCAGGAATACCTGTCGTCCAGTGTAAAAAAGCATTTTGTGCCATTGTTAAGGACGAAGAATTAGGACCGCCACAATATATACAACTTCCATCATCAAAAGCCATGGGCATTACATAATCCATGACACCCAAAAAAGTGCTGTTGATGCCATCATTATTCCAAATAAGAGGTGCAACGGCACAAGTCAAGTACACTTTATGCCCTAAGGTTATTTCAGCTTGGTCTAAAGCTGCACGAACTTTTACGGCTAAATCAGCATAGTTAGTGGCCTCCGATCCGGCAGGAAATTCCCAATCGAGGTTAATGCCGTTTAAATCATACGTAGTAACGAGATTTTTACAGGTATTGGCAAAATTGGTTCTATTTGTAGCCGTTGAAATACAGCCTGACCAACCGGTGCTACCTTGTGTAGCTCCTCCAAAAGAAAGGTGCACACGTACATTGTTGGTTTTACCTTTGGAAACTAGAGTAGTTAACCAGCTTTCATTGGTTAAGGTATAGCCACCAGTAGTGGTTGGTTCGGCAAAAGCGTAAAACAAATCAGTCATCTTGGTCCATTGCAAGTTATTCATGGTAGATGATGCATACCAATTGGGGTAAAAACCGCCAACAATCTGAGCCTGACAGTAATTGCCAAACATAAAGAGCATTACAACTAGGGAGGTTGTAATAATGTGTAAGGATTTAATCATTTAAAATTGAATTTATTGTGTGTGTGTGTGTGTATTTTGAGCTTGCAGAATAAGCATCTTGGCAATCTACGCATCAAAAATAGAAAAGTTACCAATTTGATTTGTTATAATATTTCAACTAAATGTTATAAAATTACACCAAATAAATAATTATAAAAGGTTACAATGTAACTATTAAAAGAAAACCGCAACTAAATCAATACCGCTTCAATTGTACTATTCAATCAAAAAAAACATTAAAATAGCTTATCATTGACTATATCCCTGAAAGCGGTTCAACATTACAACACACAATAATAAAAATAATACAAGATGTATTCCATCATTTAAAATAATCAAAAAAGCAAAACATACTGCCATGAATTGAAAATAAACACCAAGTTACCATTCTGAAAAGGGTTTGAAACAGAAATCCCCCCTGCAAGATGAAGTTCAATGTCGTGAACTGAAGAATTGCGTGAAGGTATTTGTGCCCTCACTTAAACTTTGATTAACATTTTAATGGTAGCACAAATTCTTAAATAACGACTTGAGATAAAGTCTACTACTGAGGTGGACCAAGTCTTGAGCGAAGCAGCATTTGTTCCTATGTTTACTTAGCACAATTCTTCACAAAATGGAAAGATTTACGACAAGCCATTAAACCAATTTCAGGACAAGGCAATTATAGTTTAAAATATTACGAGCCGTTAAAAGGTTGCTATTTAGGGGCTGCTGAAAAATAGTTTATTTGTTGATTTTTAGATATTTAAGCTATTGCTTTAACCGTTTAAATGCAAGGGTATTTGATTTTATTTCATTAAAGTAGTGCAATAGTTTGATTTAAATAGCATAGATAAGCTATTCATTTCGTAGGGCGTTCCCTTCGGTCGCGTGATCGGCACTCGCTATTTTTCTTGTGGTCAA
>JBIKPL010000360.1:0-3524 GCA_044357485.1 Cytophagales bacterium | reverse complement strand
CTTCGGTAACCCTCCTCTTGAAAGATTATGCTACCGGAACGGCAACTACAACCAATTATTACAATGTCATTATTGATGGAGCAACACCAACGGTATTAAAGGTAAATAGCAGTGACACACTTTATCCAATTTCTTCAAGTTTGACTGATACTGAACATACTATAGAAATATTCAAAAGAACAGAATCAACCGTTGGAAAAAGTGATTTTAGGGGATTAATTTTAGCTGCAGGTAAAGCGTTGATTTCTCCTGCTGACAAACCTACCATTCGATTCGAGTTTATTGGAGATTCTTATACTTGTGGTTATGGTAATGAAGTGAATATTCCTCAAAATGGTAATCCAAACACTGGCTTTCATTCCGTAAATGAAAACAATTACAATGCCTGGGGCGCTATTGCTACACGCGCATTAAAAGCTGAATATGTTTGCACCGCGGTTTCAGGAAGAGGACTATACAGAAACAATACAGGATCAACAATTGGCACGATGCCAAGTATTTATGATGAAACCATCACTGACCAAACCAAACCAACCTGGGATCATAACAATTACATTCCAAATGTAGTCGTTTTACACCTTGGCACAAATGATTTTTATCCGGTGAGTCAAGGTTCAGCCATTGATTCAAGCACTTTTGTAAGTACTTATATCAATTTTGTTAACAAACTTAGAGGTTATTATCCTTCAGCTTGTATCGTTTGTGCAGTACCAAATGGCTTAAGCGATTATTATCCCGCAGGCAAAAACAATTATACCCACGCTAAAAATTTCATCAAAGCAGTGGTAGATTATTTGAAAGTAAAAGGAGACCATAAGGTATACAATTTTGTAATGAAACAACAAGGATTACAAAGCGAACCTTATGGAGAAGATTACCACCCTTCTTTACAAACCCAACAAATCATGGCAGATGATTTGGTAACCTTTGTAAATGGCTTAACCGATTGTTCTGCGGGTTCAACCACAGAAAAAACGCCATCGATAACCCTCAATGATATCGTTAAAACAGAAGGAGATGCACCATTTTTATTAAATGCTAACTCTACTTCACAAGGAGAGATGACCTATAGCATACTTTCAGGAAATGCTTATGCAGCAGTTTCCCCTGCTGGACAAGTCACTATTTTAGCACCAGGTGTGGTCATGGTAAAAATTGATCAAGCAGCAGCAAATGGATTTAAAAGTGGCAGCGCCTCAACAAAAATTACCATCTTAAGCAAAACAGGTAAAGATACATTGGCTTTTACCAATAACCTTGCAGCAGGAAACAATGGTACTTGGAGTGCTTCAGCGGATCAACTTGGATCAAAAGTCACCTCCTTTTCTCAAACAAGTCCAATTGATGCTAATTTCGCTCAAACACCAAAAACTGGCGCAAACTGGCCCTGGATTGCCCTTACCAAAAATATTGGAAAAGCTTTGACAGATATGACTTATATCAAAGTAACTTATAAGTCTAATTTCCCAGTTCAAATTGCATTACCACAAGCACCCTTAAGTGCTTCCGGTGAAAATTACAATACAACACTCAATGCCAGTAATGCATTAACTACTGTTTTAATACCGATTAGTGCCTTTGCAAAACCAAGTTGGTCTACCAGCGCAGTATCACTTGATTTGTCTAAAATCACTTCCATAAATTTCATCCCAATAGTTTCAGATCCGGCTGTTGGTGGAACGGCCATCATAGAAATCACTTCATTGGTGCTTTATAAAAGTGGTGTTATCAGTGCGATTTCTGAAAGTTCCATTGAAAATAAAATCCAACTGATTGGAATAATCGACAGTGGAATGATTTTACAAATCCCAACTTCAGGAGAATATCAAATCCAGTTGTTAAATATAGAAGGGAAAGAGCTGACCAAACTTCATCAAATCTTAAACAAAGGACAACAATTGGTACATTTTGAAAACCTACATTTGAATGGAAAATCTGTGATTATCAACATCTCTGATAACCATGATTTGTTTGAAGTATTCAAACTTAAAATCAACGAATAACATCTTTATAAACCACTATAAGTCATCACGATATACAAAAATGGTCAACTTTAAACTAGTTGGCCATTTTTTGTATTGGTATTCGACAAAATCAATGATATATTTACGATATAAAACCAAGCATGATGTCTAATTCAATTCTACAAATAGCGCCTTTAGGTTTCCCATGGCAAACCAGAGATCCATTTATTTTTTGTGTACACCATAGAGATGAATTCCCAAAAGGAAATGCGGACATGGGACCAAATGCTTCACTCGCAGGCAGACATATAGGACAAGATTTTGTAGTCAAAGATGGCTGGAGGATGTACCATGGTAGAAAAATGCCAGGATTTCCTTACCATCCGCATAGAGGATTTGAAACCGTAACCATTGTCAAAGAGGGCATCGTTGACCATACCGATTCGCTGGGTGCAGCAGGTCGTTTTGGCGAAGGCGATGTGCAATGGATGACTGCCGGAAAAGGTGTTTTACATTCTGAAATGTTTCCACTGCTAAATCAGGAGAAAGAAAATCCCTTGGAATTGTTTCAAATTTGGCTCAACTTACCTAAAGTGAGTAAATTTGTAGCACCTCATTTTAGAATGCTTTGGGAAGATGCCATTCCTGAAATTATAGCAAAAGATGCCAATCAAAAGTCAACGATTATCAACTTGATTGCAGGAAAATTAAACGAAAAAACAGCACCTGTTCCAACCCCAAATTCATGGGCGGCCAATCCGGAAAATGAAGTCATGATTTTGACCATTAAGCTAGAAGCAAATGCACAATGGACGTTACCAAAAGCATCACAAAAAGTAAACAGAACCCTTTATTTTTACAAAGGAAATGGTTTAACCATTGAAGACAAAACCATTCCTAGTTACCATTCGGTACTCCTAAATTCAGAAGCAGCTGTTCATTTACAAGCGCCCAATGAGGCTTGTTATGTACTGGTATTACAAGGAAAACCAATTAATGAACCAGTAGTGCAACATGGTCCTTTTGTAATGAATACCGCAGAAGAAATTGATGAAGCATTTGAAGAATACCAAAGGACTCAATTTGGAGGCTGGCCATGGCCTAACCACGAACAAGCGCATCCGAGAGAAAAAGGAAGATTTGCGAAACATGCGGATGGAAGAGAGGAAAAACCAGGATTTAACAGCATTAAGAAGGATTAGAAATTTATTGGATAGTAGCTATTAAATTTCAACAGCAAAAGCGATTCAAAAGTGTACAATTTCAAAATGACTCCTCAAGGCTCCAAAGGAGAATCTTATGGGAAAGCTTATCACCCTTTGGTAGAAACGCACCTAAATAGGGTCTGCTGTAAAACTCAATTCACATCATTTGTAAATCATATTTAGCAAATATACTTATAATTATGATGCTAAAATGGCCATTCCATTTAATTGAAATGAATGGCTAATTCGCTTTGCGTTAGCGGGAGAGGCTTTGTTTGAGCTCATTTTTCTTGTGGGTTGAGGTAATCTTTTAATACGATATGATTTGACCACAAGAAAAATAGCGAGTGCCGAT
>JBIKPL010000359.1:0-3526 GCA_044357485.1 Cytophagales bacterium | reverse complement strand
CACGTCTGTCACGGTTAATGTAACGGTATTGGCACCCACATTCGCACACGTAAAAGCAGTTGGTGAAACACTCATCGAAGCGATACCGCAATTGTCAGATGAACCATTGTCGATTTGACTTGCTGTGATACTTGCGTTGCCAGTGTTGTCAAGGTACACCGTAATGTTTTGCGTTTTTACAATCGGTGCAATTCCATCTTTGACTTTTACTTTAAAAGTTTTAGTTGATGTGCCACAAGTATTGGTAGCTGTTACCGTAACAGTCGTTGTTCCAATCGGGAAAAAACTACCTGGAGCAATAGAATAACTAATTGTTGGACTAGGACTACCTGTGACAATTGCCGAATAAAACACATGAGCCCCACACAAACTGCTACTCGAGAGCACAACTGTATCTGAAGGACCTTTTATAATCGGAGCAGCATTAACCGTCACGTTTACGGGAGCAGATATGGCCACACAGCCATTACAAACTACCCCTAGGGTATAGCTACCGGTAACACTAGCACTATAACTTGCACTTGTAGCACCAACAATAGCGACACCATTCAAGTGCCATTGGTAACTACAGCCATTATTACAAACTGCGGCAAGCAATACTTGACTACCTGCACAACAGGTAGTAGCGCCAGTAGTTTTAATAGAGACTTTGGGGCCATCAAAAGTTGCACACGTTCCGGATGCAATGCCTATATTCCAATTGGAAGGAATGCCTGTCAAAGCAAAATTATTCAACGGTCCATTTTCCCCATTCCCACTATTGTCAAACAGAACAGATTCTGTGGCATTATTAAAATTTACAAAGCCTTGGTTAAATTGATAATATTCTACCAATCCAATTTGACCAGCACCAAGTTGACAATCCATATTATTTTGAATCTCTCCTTGACACAAAGCTCGCTTCCAAACCCTCACCTCATCTATGGTTCCATTTAAAAAACGATTTGAGGCATATCTCACATCTTTTCCTATATGAATTACAGAGTTCGCATTATTTTTAAGCGACAAGGTTCCTGTTCCAGTACTACTACTCACCAAATTCCCATCAAGGTAAAGTTTGGTAGCCGTTTCACTAACCGTACCAGCCAAGTGATGCCACCCTGGTGTCATCACTGGAGAAACCGTCATGCCTGCATTTAATCCATTAGACATATTGGCAAACCAACTACAGCTTTTATTGCTGTTAAGTTGCATATTCCACATGTTGGTTGATCCATTATCGACGTTCGCACTTGCTTGTCCTATACCAGCTCCTGTTTGTACTGTCGAAATATTCACCCACCATTCAACCGTAATTTCCTTTCCAAAAGTATAAAATGGTGAAGGAATTGACACGTAATCATTGTTCCCATCAAAGTTTAGTGCAGTGGCGGGCGTTTTATTTCCCCCACCACTACTTCCACCCCCTGTGTTAATAGCGTTTAACTGATGATGAGGGGCGCCACTATTTAAGGGTACATTACTTTTAGCTGAAGTAAAATTTAAATTAACATTTGCATTTACATTTATAGATGAAATTAAAAATAAACAGGCTAAAAGTGACCAATAATAATAGCATGATTTCAATACAAATTTTGTCTTTTTCATAATTTGTTTTATAAAATTTAAACAATTAAATCGTTTATATCCACAAGGATCTCACGAACACTGATTGTATAAAAGCAAAAGCTTTCCTTAATCAGGACTAAGACTTAATTTTGAGGATGAAAAATCAGTTTTCTATAGGCACAAAAAAAAGAGTCATTTTTAAAAAACGCCTATTTCAACTACTATTCTCCTCCAAAAAAAATTAACAAACCTACAAACTTAGTGGTATGTTTTAAATTTGGGTCTCATCAATACTTAAGTTTAAATAATTAAAAAAAATAAGTGTTGGCCTTTTACAAAAAAGGCTCAACACCTACAAAAGCCTATTTAGCATTTACTAATTTAATATTCTGCACACCTTGCGCTGTTACTAACCTAGCGATATAGATCGCACTTTCCCAATCGGTTCCATCAAGTTCAAATCGATAATTTTTGCCTGATTCTGCCATCCCATGAAAAACAGATTTCACAAGTAACCCATTTAAGTCAACTATTTCAAGACTTATAGTAGCGGTATATTGAGCTGTAAATTCTAGTGTCGTAATGCTAGAAAATGGATTTGGATAAGCCTTTAAATGGTTAAAAACAGTTTCCTCCTCTTGGTTATCAATTCTGGCATGATGACGGTTATCATCAGGAACATTACAAGACAAATCTGTTCCACAAATGCCTAGTTTATCTCCATGTGCTAAATGAATCGGCACAGCATTCGCGGCAATACAAAGTGTCTGTACAATTGTATTACTTGTTTTGTGGCAAACCAACACCTTGGAGCCTACGCCAGTGGTCATGCTATTGCCACCACCTTCGCAGTGTACATTAATTACACAAACCACAACTTTATCCTCGGCCTTACAACCATTGGCATCAGTGGCTTGTAAAGTGTACGTGGTAGTCAACATCGGACAAACAGTAGTAGCCAATGTCGTCGCGCCATTACTCCACATATATGCATAAGCTGCTGTTCCACCAGTTACA
The DNA here is from genome assembly GCA_044357485.1 of Cytophagales bacterium. Lineage (GTDB taxonomy): Bacteria > Bacteroidota > Bacteroidia > Cytophagales > UBA9547 > CALPQG02. The sequence continues at coordinate 961 of JBIKPL010000359.1, read as the reverse complement.
GTACCAGTGAGTGAAGCACATGACATAGGTAAGTAACCATTATAAACGGTAACATTTGGACCAGCATTAACCGTTAACAAAGCAGGCTCTATCAACGTTACGCTAAGCGTAATTACTTGACCATTAGCGTCTGTCACGGTAACGGCATATACCCCTGCACTTAAATTGGTAGCAGTAGCACTTGTTTGAACAGGAACGGTATTCCACACATAAGTATAAGGAAGACAACCACCTTGCACAAACACACTTGCTTCCCCATCGTTTAAACCATGGCATGAAATATTATAATTACCTTGGTAAGATTTCACGTTGGTGTATGCCATGAATGGTTTTGGATTAACATGTACCCAAAAGGAACAAGAAGAAGAAATTCCAGCTGCATCAGTTACAGTATAGACAACAAGCGTACTTCCTACTGCAAAATGATCTCCAGAAGTATGCGAGCTCGTAACCGTAAAATCACAATTATCAGTTGCTGTAGGCTCGTCCCAAACTACTATCGGATTGCAATCGTTGCTATCGGCAAGCACATAAATATCTGGACCACAAAATATCATAGGTTTAACGGTATCTAGCACCGTGACATAAAAGGTGTCAATATCCATACCTGAACTATTCGTTGCTTTCACAATAACAGGCGTGGTACCAACAGGGAAAAAACCAGGATAATGACTATAACTAATAGATGGAGCAGGATAGCCTGTGGCAGTTGCCATAAAATTAACCATAGTGCTACAATCATGAAAATCAGCGTAGGCCAAAATCGCAGCCGGGACAGTCAGTACAGGAGGAATATTTTCTGGCGTAATGATTGCGAATCCATCGCCAGATTTCATACCACTGCTGTTGTCTTGATTGGTGCCAATATTGTATGAGCCGCCACCACCGGCAACCAATCCACCATCACCACCGGTATAGCCACCTCCACCACCGCCGCCGTAACAACCGCCACCACTTCCAC
>JBIKPL010000358.1:0-3548 GCA_044357485.1 Cytophagales bacterium | reverse complement strand
AATGCTATCTTACAAACAGGAACCAGTAGTGGAAAAGCATTGAATTTAAGACCTTTAACTGAATATTATGTAGTGTCTTATGCTAGAAATAGCTATGGGTATGTTTATAGTAATGTAATGACCGTGACAACATTAAGTGGTTTGGCTGATATTACAACTAATACTACTACTAATATAGGAACAACTAGTTTTACCGCAAATGCCACAATCATAAACAACAAAGGGTTAAGTATTACGAATTCAGGATTTGTTTGGAGTAAAAATCCTAATCCCACAAAACATAATGGCTACACCTATGATCATTATTTTGGTACTACAAACCAAAATGGTGATTTTACTTTTACAAAAAATTACTTAACTCCTTCTGAAACTTATTATTTACGAGCCTATGTTGAAACTAAATATGGAACAAGCTATGGTAATGAAATTGTAATTACAACCTTAAATGGTCTTGTAGATTTATCAACTAATAATTTACAAAGTTCTTCATATAATTATGCTGTTGTATCAGGTTCAATTTTAAACAATAAAGGATATACTATTACAAATTCTGGCTTTGTTTGGGATATGTCACCATTGCCAACTTATAATAGTAATAATAATAAAAACTCATTTGGGACTAGTTTTCAAACAGGTGATTTTTCATATTATATTGAAAATTTACAACCTAGTAGAACTTATTATGTAAGAAGTTTTGCAACTAATCAATATGGAACAAACTATGGAAATGAAATTACATTTACTACTAAAAGTGCCATAGCTACTGTAAGAACCAATTTGGCATATTCAATAACTTCAACTTTTTTTAATATTTCAGGAACAATTTTAAACAAAAGTGGTAACGATGGATATACTATTACAAATTCAGGATTTGTATATGATATTAATCCTAATCCCACAATTGTTTTATCAACCAAAACAACAAATAATTCTAGTTATCAATATCAATATAAAAATTTTTCATCAAAAATTACAAATTTACAACCCAATACTAAATATTATGTTAGAGCTTATGTAACAAATAGTTACGGAACAAGCTATGGAGAAGAAGTTGTTGTGACAACTTCAAAATCAAATGAAGTTGAACCTTTAACTGTTTCTATCCCTGCTAGCACTTTTAGTATGGGTAGTGATAGGTCTATAAATGAACAACCAATTCACACAGTTACCATTTCTACTTTTAGCATTATGAAATATGAAGTTACTTTTGATCAATATGATATTTTTTGTGAAAGTACAGGTAAAGCAAAACCAGATGATGCAGGCTGGGGAAGAGGTACAAGACCTGTAATTAATGTAAGCTGGAATGACGCCAATGCTTATGCGACTTGGTTAAGTCAGCAAACTGGAAAAAACTTTAGATTACCCACTGAGGCAGAATGGGAGTGCACTGCCCGTGGTGGACAAAGCTTCACTTATGCAGGTAGCGACAATATAGATGAAATTGCTTGGTACACTAATAATTCTAATAATCAAACTAACCCTGTAGGTGCCAAAATAGCAAATAGTTATGGATTATATGATATGAGTGGGAATGTTCGGGAATGGTGTAGTGATTGGGATGGTCCTTATGGTTCATCAAATGTTATTAATCCACAAGGTCCTTCCTCAGGTATATATCGAGTGTGGCGCGGTGGTAGTTCGCTCGACTTAACTGATATTTGTCGCGTTGCTTTCCGATCTGTTAATTATCCAACTGATTTCAATCAAGTTACTGGTTTTCGTTTGGTATTAGAGCAATAGAATTATGCATTGAGTTAGGTAAAAGAAATATTATGAATGTAGGAATAGAGTATTTATCTACATTAAGAAATGATTTAAAAGATATTTCTTATGATAAAATATACGAGATAATTAGTGAGATAAAATATAAAGCTGTACCAACTGCATTATTACATTCAGGAAGATATATTAATAGGGTAAGGATAAATGAAGAACCCAATGAAATATATAGTAATATAAAAAAGATTAGTTATAATAGCCAAGCTGAAAGTGTAAATAAAATTGATTTTGGCAGAGCAAACATACCTAAACAATCAATTTTTTATGGATCTGTAGATTTAAATAAAAATTTAAATGATTCTTTGATGACTGCATATTTTGAAACATCTCAATTGCAGAAAAACATAGACCAATATGACAATGTTGAAGAAGTATTTACGCTAGGTCGTTGGAGAGTTCTATCAGAAATTAAAATTTTAGAGAAAATATTTTGTAAAGAAGCGTTGGCAGTTAACGAGCAAGTTCAACAATCTTTTAATGCTCAATTAAAGAAAATTAAATCGAAGCCTTTATTATTTGAATATTACAAAAGGCAACTAGAGTTTTTTAGTGATGAGTTTGCAAGAAATGATATAGGCAGAGATGAATCATTTAAATATAAAATAAGCTCAGCATATGTAAATTACATGTGGAATTGTGAAAAGTTTAAACTTTGGGGAGTAACTTATCCAAGTGTAATGAATAATTATGTTGGACAAAATGTAGCCTTAAAACCTGAAGCAGTGGACAAATATTTAACACTTGAAGAAGTTTATATGTTTAAATTTGAAAGAATAAACAAAGAAAATTTACCAATAAAATGTATTAAACTAGCAACTGATCTAGGAGAAAATCAAATGAAGTTTAAATGGAAAGATTTTATATAAGAAAATGTCAGCAAATAGAATTGTGAGGACAATAATTACAATTTCAATTATTGCAATTGTTGCATTATTAGGTGTTTATATGTTTTGGTTTTGGGGCAATCCAATTTCTTCAGACTCATCAGATTTTGGTGCATTTGGAGATTATTTTGGAGGCATTTTAAATCCATTAATTGGCATCGGTAACCTATTAGCTTTAATATACATTTCAATTTTCATTTCTAAAATAGAAGGTAATAGAGAAGAGCAGCAATTTTTGCTTCAAAAAGAGTATGCTTTATATACATTAAAGCATGAGTCATTAAAAGATATATCTATTATTTTAGAAAAAGTACAATTAGTTTTAATAGATAGGAATAATGTTCGCTTACAATTGATTTTGATTCGTAACGAATTTAATGCATACATTACCTTAAATTCATATTTGTTCCCATTTTTTGAAAACAGAACATGGGAAACTTTGAGAGATACAATAGAAGAATTTGCTGAATTAGATTTAGAGAATGTAGATGAATTAATTAATAAACTTCAAACATATAATGACTTGAAAATTGATTTCATTCTTGAAATTCAAAGTGAAATTAACCTATAGCCATAATTTAACACATACTAATATACATCTCCATTAATCATGAAAAAAATAGCATTAATAGCAACTTTAATTATTTTCTTTTCATTAAACTCAATAGCTCAAACTATTCAGTTTAAAAAAATGTCAAAAACTGCAATACTAGATAGTATATGCAATTATATGCTGATACCTAATAGTTGGTCATTAGAGGTTTGCAATTTTAATGATTTTGATAGCGAAAAGCGTTGGGAAAGAGGATTTATGTATGGATATGGGAATTATGAACATAAATATATTTCAAATGAAACAGAAATTGAATTAAGTGCCAATCC
>JBIKPL010000357.1:0-3560 GCA_044357485.1 Cytophagales bacterium | reverse complement strand
CCAAACTCGCCGCAGCGCCAACACATTTTGTGTCTTTTACTGGTTGGGTAAGTATTGCTGGGGGCGTGCAACATAAAGAAACACTGATTGAAGTTGATTCTATACATGGCGATGAATTGGTAAATACAAAATTACCAAAAGGTCCATTATAACCATTATCTCCGCCAACAGATACAGATTTATCTATCGTCTCAAATGGCCCAGAAAAAGCTCCAGAACTACTTAATAACAGTAAATTATTTGAAATTGATTTAAAAACAACATAATAAGTTCCAGGAGTCAACAATGCAGAGGTAGGAATAGAAATCTTGCTAGCATCACTGGGAGAAGTAATTGACAAAGAGCCAGAAGTAATCAAAGTACCAGAAGTAGAGGTTTTCCTTATCTCATAAGTAAAAGTACCTGTTAAGTTACCAGACTGATTATGAAAAGTAAAGACATCAAATGATGTTAAGACAACAGTACTCGTTACTGTTAACGAATTGGATGCTCCTACATTTGTGAAATTCTTGTTACCAATTGTATTACCAACTTTAGCTAAATTAGAACCGGCAGGTGAAACCCAATAAGTGGTAGAAGGATTTGCAACAAAAGTAGGACCTGCTCCTAATAATTTTGAAGCTGGTAATTTAGGATCACCATCATACCAAAAATAATTATTCGTTGATGAACCAGAACCTGTCAACACAGGATTTGGACACTTAGACATATCAGCAGTTGCTGTTGCTTTTTCAATATCAATTACATTAACTAAAATATTATATACTTTTTTTCTACCACATTGATCAGTAATTGAAACATCAAATACATATAAACCAGCTTGTGTAAAAGTAAAGTTAGATATAGTTGCACCATTTTGAGTAGATGTTGTTAAATCAGGATAAGTAATTTTCCATGAAGGAATTCCAGAATAAGTACCACTCACATCTAATGTTAAATCTTGCTTATCATTTTTACATATTTTAGTTTGACTAATATCAATACCACCACTTACTTTAACAGTTCCAACACTTGATACTAAAGACTTTAATATTGCAGGCAAATCCATAGCAACTTGTTGACCAGGATAACCTGTACCCCAATTTGGGGCTTTAGCTGTATATAGATTTGAATTTAATATTCCACCTGTATTCGGAGATGTTATAACACCTATTTTACCTGTTCCTGCATTTGTACTTGAAGGTATTGCCAAATAAATATTACCATCAGGACCTAATTGAATATGCCCACCTCTAAGCCCCCCAGTAGCACCCATTAAAACTGGTGCACTTAAAGAAGACGCGGTTGTAGACATTTTATAAATCTTTCCAGCATTATTATTATCTAATCCAGTATGTGCATATATATACTGTCCATTAGGAGAGAAATCAGCGTCATAAGCTTGAGCTAATGGTTGTGTTTGTACAAATGTAATAGTGCCATTTGTTGGGTCAAAATTAAAAAGATGAACTTGTTGACCAATAACATACACAAATTGAGAATAACAACTATTAAATTTCAAAGAGCCTATCTCATCATAAACAGTTGGCCAAGTAGAAGATATACAAGATAATGAAGGACCAACAGTTGGTGTACTGTTAATTGCAATTCCTGTTGAAGTAGCTTTATACAAATTAAACTTGTTGGTACACTTGTCATGATTTAATAACCAAAAGTTTCCTGTTTCAGTTAAAGTTACGGGATCAATAATTGGACAAGCTGCTTGAGACTCCGTTACATTCCCATTTAATGATACTGTTGATCCAACGGTTATATTTCCAGCCCCTGTTCCATTAACTGTAATTGTAGTATAAGTTGCAGCAGTTGAAGTTCCAGAACCATTCGCAGTAGGAACTGTAGTAATGTAATATTTATTTAAAGTACCAGGAACAGGAATAACCATACTACCTTGTGCAGCATCAGCACTAGTTGAAAGAGTAGTAGGAAGTTGAACATCACCACCATCATAAATTTTATTGTTTACAACTGTAAACATTACCTTTCCTGCAACATCTGAAATTGCAGTAGATGATTCATAAAAGTATCCTCCATTATTAGCTGCTGTTTCTATACCATCTTTAAAGACAGCAGATCCAGATGTAAAATCTATTCTGATATTTGAACCTACTTGCCAAACATTAGCATTTTGTCCAAATGACATTGTAGCAGTAAAAAACAATAAAGAAATAATAAGTAATAATTGTATTTTTTTCAACATTTGCATAGGGTTAGCAATTAATGATTTTTGAGGATTCTTCAATTATTAGGTAGTCTTTATACTTTAATGTACGTAAGAGGTAACCTCTTTCAAACTATAAAGACTCTAAAAATACTACTTTATTATTGAAAAATACAAATCAGCCTTTTTGTTTTTAAAGTTTTTTTTATCAAGTTTAGCTCATGATACACCAAAACGCTCCCAAACTTGAAGCAAGTTTAGGTTTAAAAGACCTCACTGCCATGGGGATAGCCGCAGTAATCGGTGCTGGCATTTTTAGCACCATCGGTAATGCCGCTGCCAGTGGCGGACCAGCCGTAATATTTCTTTTTATTTTTACGGCCGTGGCTTGTGGGTTTTCGGCTTTGTGCTACGCAGAGTTTGCCTCCGCAGTCCCTTTATCGGGAAGTGCTTATACTTATGCCAACATTGCTTTCGGAGAAATCATTGCCTGGATCATTGGATGGGACTTGTTGATGGAATATTCCATAGGCAATATTGCCGTAGCCATTTCTTGGTCTGATTATTTCACAAGTCTTGTCAATAGTATGGGCTTTCATTTTCCAGCCTATTTTTCTATCGATTATTTAAGTGCCTCAAGAGGATACAAAGCCTATTTACAAGCCATACAAGAAGGTAGCCTTCCTACAGATATTAGCGCACCAATACAATATGCTTACCAAGCTTGGCACCATGCACCCACTATTGGCAACTTCAAACTCATTGCCGATTTGCCAGCCCTAGGCATTACCATCATCATTACCTGGATTGTATACATAGGCATTCACCAAAGTAAAAAGGCAAGCAATGGCATGGTCGTGTTTAAAATCTGTATCATTTTAGTCGTTATCATTTTAGGTGCATTTCATATAGACAGTCAACACTGGACAAACTTTGCCCCAAATGGATTTAGTGGTGTCATGAAAGGTGTTTCTGCCGTATTCTTTGCCTATATCGGTTTCGATGCCATCTCCACCACAGCTGAAGAATGCAAAAACCCACAAAGAGATTTACCCAAAGCCATGTTATATGCCTTGGCCATCTGTACGGTGTTGTATGTGGCCATTGCCTTGGTACTCACCGGAATGGTACCCTACTATACCTTGGCAGTGGGAGACCCATTGGCATTTGTATTTGAACAAATTGGCTTTACAACCATGGCTGCCATCATTAGCGTAAGTGCTTTGGTAGCCATGACAAGTGTATTATTGGTATTTCAATTGGGGCAACCTCGTATATGGATGAGCATGAGTAGGGATGGTTTATTGCCTAAAAAGTTTTCCGAAATACATCCAAAATATAAAACACCAGGTTTCTCTACCATTGTTACCGGATTAGTTGTAGGGGTACCTGCCTTGTTTAT
>JBIKPL010000355.1:0-3564 GCA_044357485.1 Cytophagales bacterium | reverse complement strand
TGTGAAGGAGGAACGGGTGTTATTTTAGCTGCTACCGATGCGGGAATCGGGGCTACCTACGAATGGTTTAAAACAGGTGTTTCTCAAGGTGCTGCAAGTACAAGTCTCGTATTTAACAATGCCAAAGCGGCTGATTGGACTTTAATCACGAGTCTTAATGGTTGTACGGCAACTTCTATCGTGACCACCATTATAGAAAACACCTTGCCTGATGCACAAATTACCACCCTCGGTGAAGATTTGAAATATTGTGCAGGTACCAATGGGGTAACTTTAACGGCCAAAGACCTTGGTGTTGGCGCAAGCTATGAATGGTACAACGACGGTGTTTTCATCGCCACGACCACAACCAATACTTTAGCCAATGCACTTCTTGGCAACTGGACAATGACTGTTCGTCAAGGTTGTACTGCTACCACTTTATTGTCGACCCCTGTCATTGAAAAAGCTTTGCCATTGGCTGTCATCAATACGTCTGTACTTGAGTACTGTGCCGGAGCCACAGGCATTACCCTAAGTGCTGACGTCGTAAGTGGTGCTAGCTTCGAATGGTTTAAATCTAACGTGAGTCTTGGCGCCGCAAGCTTTATCAATACTTATCAAAATGCCTTATTGGGTGATTATACAGTAAAAGTAAAAGCCAACAATTGTGAAGCGACTTCTACGGTTACTGCCATCAAAGAAACGGTTTTACCTACCGCAACTATTACCGGTTCAGCTACTATTTGTGACAAAGTTGGGGTCACTACACCGCTTGTGATTACCATGACTGGCTTGAGCCCTTGGAAAGTAATTTACCAAAAACCAGATGGCGCTACCATTACTGCCAATGCCGTATTGACTTCGCCATTTGCGGTGAATGAATCCTTGGATGGTGATTATAAAGTGCTTTCTATCAGTGATGCCAAATGTGCAGGCACGGTTGCTGGTGTAGCCACGATTTCTTATAATGATGCACCTAGCATCAACCTGCTTACCAGTACAAGAACCTGTGTGCCCAATACCACTAATTTTATTGTAAGCTTTGATATCTTGAATGGAGATGCCAGTACTTATGTCGTTACTGGTGCTACCGGTACTTTGGTTGGCCATACCTGGACCAGCAATCCAATAAGTGATGCCGTAACCGCTTCCATTAGCGTTACTGATGGCAACAATTGTAATCCGGATACGGCAACTTTTAGCAAAAGCTGTTTGTGTCCTGCTGATGGTATGTTGTCTGGTGGAGGAACCATTTGTAATGATGGCATTACGAAAGCTTCCCTTGCTGTAAAACTGCAAGGTACGGCCCCATGGGATATTGAATATACCATTGACAATGGCGTAGCCCAAACCATCACAGGCATCGCTACGGCTGCTTATACCTTTAGTAGTAATACCAAAGGGGTGTATAAACTTACCAAAGTACGTGATGCCAATTGTGTAGGCTCGACCAATGGCAATGCTACCATTTTATACCGTACAGCACCGACCGCTACCATTGCGGGTAATGGCACCATTTGCGTTGGCAAAGACAATGCTAACTTATTGGTAAACTTTACAGGCAAAGCACCTTGGGATTTTACAATAGTAAGTCCAACCGGTAATAAAACCATTACCGGTATTAGCACTAATCCATATACTTATACTGCCGCTTCGGTGGGTAATTATACCCTTGCTGCCGTGAAAGATGCTTATTGTGCAGGTGATATCGCTAATTTGTCGGGCATTGGAAATGTGGTTGCCTATACCAGTCCCGATACCAGTCATGTGCAATTGCATTGCGACAATAGCAATAAATATTACATCACCATGGACATCGTTGGTGGTGACGCCAATAGTTACCAAGTAAATGGCGTGCAAGGTACTTTTGTAGGTACTACTTGGACCAGTACCTTGATTAATTCAGGAGCAATCGCAACATTTAGCTTAACTGATAGTAAAAACTGTTCGCCAATAACGGTGGCTAATGTATCGAAATCATGTGCTTGCCCAGCAAGTGCGGTTATGTCAGGTGACAAAACCTTTTGTACTGATGGCACCAAAGCCAATGTAAGTATTCAATTAAAAGGCACTTCCCCGTGGAATGTCACCTACAAAGAGAACAACACCTCGAAGACAGTAACCTCGGTTTCGAACCTATTGCTGATACCTAATATTGACAAAACGGGTAATTATAGTCTTGTATCGGTAAGTGATGATAAATGTGTGGGTACCGTAAGTGGAAAGGCGACGATTGTGGCCAATGCCTTGCCAACCGCAATCGTTACCGGAGGAGGAAATTCATGTGAAGGAGCTACGGCAACCAAAGTTAATTTCAACTTTACAGGTGCAGCTCCTTACGATGTTATTTATACCGACGGCACCACGCCACAAGCCATAGTCGTTACCGGAAATACCTACAGTATGGCTACGCCAACAGAAGGCAGTTATGCCGTGGTAGCCGTAACTGATGCCAATGGCTGTGTGGCTCAAAGTAGTTTAGGCACTGCCATCGTGCATGTTTTACCTCCGTCTAATGCTGCCATTATAGGTGATGAAGACATTTGTTATGGTGCACAAACCCCTATTACCATTACATTCGACAATGCGAGCAATGCCCCTTACCGAATGACTTATGATGGTGGCGGAGGTTATCAAATTATTTCGGGCATCAAAACCAATCCTTATGTGCTGTCCATTAGGCCTGCCAAAAATACTACCTTTAAAATCATTGAATTGTTAGATAAATTTAATTGTGCCAATAAAACAATTCAAGATTCTGCGGTGGTAAAAGTTGCCAAAATACCTGTGGTAACGGTGATTAACAACACACCATTCTTATGTAGTGGCTCTCAAACGGGAATTGGTTTTGTTTCAACCTTAAGCCCTACGACTTACCATTGGTCTGGCATTGCACCAACGGAGATTAAAGGGATGGAGACACCAGGGGAAAGAGATGTCATTCAACAAACATTAACCAATACGTCCATCGCTTCTATTGAAAAGGTAGTGTATACCGTAACGCCTACTTTTTATACCAGCACCAACAATGCTTGTGTTGGTAAATCTAAAAGTACGGAAGTAATGGTGAGGGTTCCTGAAATTCCGGAGCTAGGCTTAGACCGTACAAGCCTATGTGTGGGCGACAGTATCATGATTGATGCAGGGAATTTCCCAACAGGTCAATATACTTGGGCTGTAAATGATTCTGTGATGACCAACGATACTTTGAATAAGAAACTGATGGTTGTGGAGCAAGGCACTTCTAAAATAAGCGTGTCGTATATCAATGCCTGCGGGGTGTTATTTAGAGATAGTGTATGGTTTGTGTCTAAGCATCATGTACCCGTTAATTTTGATAAAGGCGATACCTGCTTAGGGGTGAGTACACCACTAACGCCAACACAATTGTCAAATGAGGAAGTGGTAGACAAATGGGTTTGGCATGTCAAAGGCATCAGTGATAGCCTAGAGACCACCAAATATGACCCAATTGCCACCTATATTTTCCCTACCTTAGGAAAACAAACGGTTCACTTAATTGCCTACAACGATGGTTGTAAAATTGGAGATACGACAAAATCGCTCCTCATTAAAAATTGT
>JBIKPL010000083.1:0-9656 GCA_044357485.1 Cytophagales bacterium | reverse complement strand
GCTCATTTTTCTTGTGGGTTGAGGTAATTTTTTAATACGCTATGATTTGACCACAAGAAAAATAGCGAGTGCCGATCACGCGACCGAAGGGAACGCCCTACGAAATGAATAACTTATCTATGCTATTTAAATCAAACTATTGCACCACTTTATTGAAATAAAATCTAATACCCTTGCATTTAAACGTTTAAAGCAATGGCTTAAATCTCTAAAAATCAACAAATAAACTATTTTTCAGCAGCCCCTAAATAAATGTTAAATGCTATTCTTTAATTTGTAGCGCTTCCGATGCTGCTCACAAATGTAGGACGTCGTTTGTGACTAATCTATTTCTACAATACAAATGCTTATGTCTGGATTTAGAAATATTTCAAATTAGTGGTCGTATTTGTCTCTATCGTGAATGGATTAAATGGTATGTTTTTTTAGAGAAATTTTAAGTTAACTTAATTAAAAACCGTTTGGTCAGTTAAATTTACAGGCTGATCATTCTGATTTTTTCAACACTTTTAAGATCGCATATTTATATTCGGGTCCATTAAATTGAACATAGTATATGCCCGAATTTAAATGCTCCATGTCTACTTCATATTCATTATCCCCTTTATTCCCTTCGAATTTTTGTGTGTATATCAAAGAATTATTTTGGTCTAAAATATTGATGGTATAAACACCTCCTGCTATGGAATGGAAGAAAATGGCCGCTTTGCCAAAATTTGGATTGGGAAATAAATGGATGTCATTTTTTTCTTCAAATGACATCACTACTATTTTTGATGCTTGACTTTTTCCATCCAAGTCATTCTCAATTAGTTTGTAATAATAAATGCCTTTGGCTAGAGGTAAAAAATCTGTGTAATGATATGCTATAGGGCTATTGCTATGGCCATGCGCTGGCACAACGCCAATTTTGTCAAAATGAATTCCATCTTCGCTTCGCATTACATTAAAATTAGCACAGTTTTCCTCCATGGTTGTTTTCCAACTTAGTTGAATTCTGTCTTGGTTTTCTTGAACAGTGAAGTCTATCAGTTGAAACGGTAAAGGGGTTAAAAGTCCTAATACTACACGGACAGCATGGTTGTCGTATTCCGTAAACACTAATTTTGAGGAGCTTACGGCAACACCTCTCGATGGTCCTGTTTGTGCTGCAGTGGCCAACCCGCCATCGCCAGTATGTTGTGCCGGATTTGAGCTGGTAATTCCGGCAACGGTAGAGATAAAACCTGTGGAAATAGTCACTTTTCTAATTACTTCATTGTTGGCATCTGAAATATAAATATCTCCTGAGGTTTGGTCTATTGCAATTCCTCTAGGGTTGGCAAGTTCAGCGGCTGTAGCGGCAGCCCCGTCTCCTGTATATCCATTGGTGCCTTTTCCTGCCACAGTGCTGATAAATCCTGTGCTTGTTGTTACTTTTCTAATCACGGCATTGGTATTGTCTACAAAAAACAGGTCTCCATTGGCATTAAAGGCACATGCATAAGGGCCGTTTATTTTGGCAGATGTGGCTGCTGCACCATCACCTGTATAACCATTTGTTCCGGTGCCTGCATACACGGTCATGTTTCCAGTACCTACGGTAACTTTTTTTATTTTATTATTAAATTCATCACAGATGTAGATATTGTCTGAGGCGTCCACAGCTACCCCTTTTGGGTATTTGAGTCTTGAGGAAGTGGCAACACCAACTTGGTCACCTCCAGTACCTGTGCCAGCCACTGTTGTAATAATGCCTGTGGAGACGGTTATTTTTCTAACGACATGGTTGTCTGCATCTGCAATAATGAGGTCTCCAGCACTATTGATGCAAATGTTGGTTGGGTTGTTTAGCGTGGCCGCTGTGGCTAATCCGCCATCACCGGTATAGCTACCTGTTCCTGTGCCTGCAATGGTACTGGCAAATCCTGTTGCATGGGTTAATTTCCTTATTTTATGGTTTCCACTGTCACAGATATACGTATCTCCATTGGCAGCAATGGCAACCCCAGATGGGTTAAGTAGCAGCGCACTGGTTGCAGCAGCCCCATCTCCAGAACTTCCTCCGGTGGTGGATCCTGATCCAAATGAGGTCGAAATAAGTGTCTGGGCTTGCATATTAAATGTTACCTGGAGAAATGTAGCATTGAAAAATACAAATAGGTAGTTGGTGAGTTTTCGTGTGTTCATTTTCCTAAAATTTAGAACGTAAATAATTATTAAAATGTATTGCAGTCTTGAATGTGGATATTTACGGAGCGAGTTTTTGAAAAGTTTTTTTAACTGCTTGATTTGTAGTATTGTATGCCAAATATATGTGGCTATTTTATTGTGTTTTAAATACTGATGTATTGAAAAAATTAAATTGTATTCATGTTGAAAAAACAAAAAAAGAGGGTTTGATTTGAGATTTTAATGTAATTATTACTTGATTGATTTTTTTATCTTGAAATAGTTTAATAAATTATTTAAATATTAAATATTAAAATAAATTTTAATATTTAAATAATTTATTCCAATCAACAAAGAAAATATAACAAATTACCCATGGATGCACGTAGCTACTGATGCCCAATAATACCACGGTACCAAAATGAAAACAAACGCCACTGGTTAAAATCCATGGCCTGAGTTTTTTGAAAAATATGATGCCCACAAATCCTAACTGAATTGCCAAGGCAATGCTCGGTAGTAGTACACAAAGCCACTCAAATTTTAGCACATATTCGCTTAATGGCGTTGGGTGCAACAATAAATATCCTTGAAAAGTTGTCGCCGAAACCCAATCAAAATGAGAAATAAAGAGCTTTTCTAATCCTGCCATTAAATAACAAAAAGCAATGGTCAATTGTATAAGTCTTTGGGTTATTCCTTTTTGATTGTCAGGCAAATAACTTTCTATACAAAGCAGTATACTGGCATACGTTAATAAGGCGAATCCATGGTTGATTTTTCCAAACGAATAATTCCAACCTTGAAATAAGATGAAAAGTAAACAAACAACAAGGCTACTTATTTTTAATTGAATCCTAAACATTGCAGCAATCGTTGCTAGGCAAAAAATGCCAAATAAAACCTGCACTACCCCAAGCGATAAAAGTGAGATGTGGAGTATTTTAAATAATAGTATTGCTTGGTATAAATCAGCATATTGTATCCAAAAGGCATACCCCTCTAAGTAATCATGGAAATAGTAAAGAATAGCCCCGTAAACAATAAAATGATTGATTTTTGAATTGAAATCTAAGGGTTTTTCGTGCCAGTATTGTTGTAGTTGCTGGTTGAATTTTGTCGATTTATGTTTGGCGTAAATGCCAAGTAAAAGCACGATGCTTACTATTTCAAATCTCCAAATTACTTGTTGGGCATGTGATAAGAAAAAAGCAAGGTCAAAACGATGCATTTCTACAAAGAATCGAGGGTAAAATAATTGCACCAAGTGGTAGAATAGGCCACTTGATTTGCCTTCAAATAAGGCTGATATTTCTTTTACTACAATACAATGATAACCTATCGGTATCAATACCAATAGAAGCATTGATACAAAATATACTATGTTAACTGGTTTTTTCAAGGTTTGGTATAGCGATATACAGTGAGGGTATCCGTACGTTGGGTATTGGTTTGGACAGTAATTTTTTTGAGCAATAAAATTGAATTTGATGGTATGAAGTTAGATTTTGAGATGTTGTGCAATAATATTTGGGCTTTATCTTGGTAATAACAATTGCGAGCCAAGTAATTGAAGGTTTGTTCTGGAATGCCCGAAATGTTTGGAGATACTATTTTTTCTTGATTGCCGTGTTGTAAACTTACCATGAAATACTCCGTTTGTTTTTGGGTTTTAATGGGTTCTGCAAACATGCCAAATCTCATCAATGGAAATAAGTCAGTAAGCAGTACAAAGGGTAGCCATAACACAACAAGAAATAAGTATTTCATTTTTTGTTTTATTTATCAAACTTTTTGAATCACAAATTTACTTTTTTATTTTTCTAAATAAATAACTATCTTTAAGAGTTAAAATAGGTTTGGTTAATTGCTTATTTACTTATTGATTGTCAGTAAGTTTGGGTTTTTGTTTCAAGGCTATTTTTTACAATAAAAATCAGTAATGGCTATGATTGACGGAAAAGTACACTATTCAGCAGAAGATTTAGTTGAATTTAAAGATATTTTACAAAACAAATTAGATTCGGCACGTAATGAATTGACATTCATTAGGGAAACCCTCAACAAGTCAAAAGACAATGGTACCGATAAAACCACCGGTGCAGTGTTTAGCATGATGGAAGATGGTGCTGAAAGTTTGGAGAAAGAAAGCTTGAACCAATTGGCGGCGCGTCAGGTGAAATTCATTACCCAAATGGAAAACGCGTTGATGCGAATTAAAAACGGGGTGTATGGCATTTGTATAGAAACGGGTAAATTGATTCCCAAAGAACGTTTACGTGCCGTGCCTCATACACAGCATTCAATTGAGGCAAAAAAGGCTAAATTATAATAAAGGCTTGTGAATCACCTGAATAATCATATCGAGGCTTTGATATTTTGTGCCAAAGAACCTGTGAAGGTGGAAGAAATTCAACATTGTTTGGCCGAAATGTTTGATGCACTCATTGAAGAAGACGATATCATAGAAAGTATTCAATTTTTGATACAAAAATACGAAGACGACGCATTTGCCTTTGGAATTGTGGCTTTGGCTGGAGGTTATCAATTTTTGACCAAACCTGCTTACCAATCTTCCATCAGTATTTTGTTAAAACAAAATTCTAAAAAACGTTTGTCAACCGCATCGCTTGAAACTTTGGCCATTATGGCTTACAAACAGCCGATCACCAAAAGTGAAGTAGAACAAATCAGGGGCGTAAATTGTGATTATGCCATCCATAAGCTGTTAGAAAAGGAATTGGTGGAGATGAGAGGAAAATCTGAAGCGGTTGGTAGACCAGTATTGTACGGAACCACCCTGAGGTTTATGGAATATTTCGGCATCAACAGTTTGAAAGATTTGCCCTTGCCCAAAGACATCATCATAGAAGAAAATACCATCGGAGAGGTAGAATCTTGAGGATGCATTAATGAAGCTGTTGGATGTATTTGGCGTAAGTAAATTTGTTATTTGTAATAAATAGAGAAAGAATGAAGAGGATTTGGGCGTGCCCCGCGAAAAGGCGGGTCAGGCTATTCGCTACAAGTCCTCGCTACGCTCCGGGCTTTTCGCTGCTATCCTTCACGCCAAGTAGATTCAAGATTTAGGCTTTATAGCTACTTTCAAAATGACTTAATTTCAAAATATATTAAATCATAAAATGATAGGACTAGTAAGAGAACCTAAAGATGTTGATTTTACAGGCCAATCAACACCTTGGAATGAAAAGGAATTATTGGATTTTAGGAAGTTGATGGAGGTGTTAAAATCAGAAAAACAAAATCAGAATTCTAAAATTACACCAAAAAATAGGAGAAATAAGGCCTAATATTAGGATCAACTTATAAAACATTGTGAGTTTAAAATTAAAAATAAACCCCGTAAAAAGTGACGATGCTCACTAAGTCAATAGCTTTTTACAAAAACAAAAACAATGAAAAACGATTCAAATAACAGAGGAAAAGACAAAAGACACGCTTCTTCAAAACGCGCAGTAGGAAAAGGCCCTAAAACGCCAGCCGGGAAAAAACCAGCTGCAGGAAAAGGCTTTACCCGTAAACCAGCGTCAAGAGATGATTTTGCCCGTCGTGATGATGGCAGTTCCCGTGACGGTTTTGAAAACAGTCGTAGAACTTATGCCAGTAAACCTGAACCTGAGGAAAAAGCAAAGTCTAAAGGCCCTAGGGCAAAAGCGACCTTTGGTCCAAAAAATCCAAGTACCGGCACACGTATGTATGGACGTCCGACGGAATTTACGGACAATGATGGCGCCCGCTCAAGCGAAGGCACACGTGGCGGGAAAAGAGATGACAGAAGTGCTGGGCCATCCGCTCGTAAATTTGCCCCTAGAGGTGAAGAAAGACCAAGAAGAGAAGGTGCCGATAGAAGTACGAGTTCTCGTCCATTTACCAATGACAAGTCAAAATCCAAAAGTTTTGATGGCAACAAAGGCGATGCCCCTAAAAAACCTTATGTAAAAGACGATAAAAGAGGTGATGGCAAAGATGGTTTCAGAAAACCATTTGTAAAATCGGAAAGAGGTAGCGAGAAAAAAGACCTTGAACCTAAAAAATTATATGTCAAAGACGATTTCGATGACGATGATTTTATTCCTTATGTCAAAGATCTTTTTGATGAAGAATCAAAGCCAAGTGCCCCAAAACCAAAGTCTGATGCTGCCCCTAAAAAAGTATATGTCAGAACGGGTAGAGGCGTAGCCAAAGCCGATGAAGGCAAAGCGCCTGAATACGACTTCAAGCACATCAAAGACATTGAAAAAAATCAAAATCGTTTCAGAAAAACCAAAATTGAATCAAGCACTGGTGGTGAAATTCGTTTAAATCGTTACATTTCCAACGCTGGCATTTGTTCTCGTAGGGATGCCGATTTGTTGATTGAACAAGGTGAAATATTTGTCAACGGTACCGCAGTAACCGAATTGGGTTATAAAGTTGCCCCTGGCGATGTGGTAAAATATGGCAAAAGAACCTTGAGTCGTGAGAAAATGGTGTATTTGTTATTGAATAAACCAAAAGATTTTATCACTACCACCAAAGATCCTGAAGAAAGAAAAACGGTCATGCAATTGGTGAGCAATGCTTGTAAAGAGCGTGTGTATCCGGTAGGTCGTTTGGATAGAAACACAACGGGTTTGTTACTGTTGACCAACGATGGAGAAATGGCTGAAAAGCTGTCGCATCCATCCAACAAAATGAAAAAAATCTACGAGGTAACACTAGACAAACCAATCGACAAAGAACACTTTAACAAAATTGTTGCTGGGGTAACTTTAGAAGATGGTTTTGTAAAAGTAGACGAATTGGCCATCGTAAACGGACCAACGGTTTTAGGTGTAGAAATTCACTCAGGTAAAAACCGTATCGTGAGAAGAATATTTGAATCATTTGGATACGAAGTCATCAAACTTGACCGTGTATTGTATGCAGGTTTGGACAAAAAAGACCTTCCTCGTGGTCACTGGAGATTCTTAACCGAAAAAGAAGTGATACAATTGAAATACTTTAAGTAGTGTTGAGTTTTTGGTGTTGAATGTTTAGTAAAATGCTTCGCAAAACTTTGTCCCGTGTCAGGTGTTTTCACCTGACACATTGCCTTGTTTCGAATCTTCGTGAACCAATTACTAAACTTACCAAAAACTGATAACCGTAAACTGAGAACTGTAAACTGAAAACTAAACAATGAGCGAAACCATTATTTTTTCTATGGCTGGTGTCAACAAATACACCCCTCAGAAAAAACAAATCTTAAAAAATATCTACCTGTCATTTTTCTATGGCGCTAAAATTGGCGTTTTGGGTTTAAATGGTTCGGGTAAGTCAACCTTGTTAAAATTGATAGCAGGAATCGATAAAGAGTTTCAAGGAGAAATTTTTTTCTCTCAAGGCTATTCTATCGGTTTTTTACAACAAGAACCAGAAATTGATCCAACCAAAACGGTTAAGGAAATTGTAGAAGAAGGCGTGGCTGAAGTGGTGGCTTTGTTGAAAGAATTTGAAGACATCAATCTTGCCTTTGGTGAACCGATGTCTGACGATGCAATGACAAAACTCATCGACCGTCAAGGCGTGGTGCAAGAGAAATTGGATCATTTGGATGCTTGGGATCTTGATACGAAATTGGAAAGAGCCATGGATGCCTTGCGTTGTCCTCCTTCTGAAGCGTTGGTGAAAAACTTGTCAGGGGGTGAAAAACGTCGCGTGGCATTGTGTAGACTTTTATTACAAGAGCCTGATATTTTGTTACTTGATGAGCCTACCAATCACTTAGATGCTGAGTCGGTACATTGGTTAGAACAACATTTACAACAATACAAAGGAACTGTTATCGCAGTAACCCACGATAGGTATTTCTTAGACAATGTTGCCGGCTGGATTTTGGAATTGGATCGTGGAGCTGGTATTCCTTGGAAAGGAAATTACTCATCTTGGCTAGATCAAAAACAAACCCGTTTGGCTGAAGAAGAAAAAACAGAATCGAAACGTCAAAAGATTTTACAACGTGAGTTAGAATGGAGTAGGATGAGCCCTAAAGCACGTCAGGCGAAATCTAAAGCACGTTTGTCGGCGTATGACAAAATGGTAGGAGAAGGCGGAAGAGAGCAGGAAGAAAAACTTGAATTGTTTATTCCTCCAGGGCCAAGATTGGGAGCCAAAGTAATTGAAGCGACCAATGTGGCCAAGTCATTTGGTGATAAATTACTGTATGAAAATTTAAGTTTCTCATTGCCTCAAGGTGGTATTGTGGGAATTATCGGACCGAATGGTGCAGGTAAAACCACTTTATTCAAAATGATTACGGGCAAAGAAACACCCGATGAAGGAACTTTTGATGTAGGCGAAACGGTTAAAATTGGCTATGTTGATCAGGAACATGACAATTTAGATCCCAATAAATCGGTATTCGAAACCATTACTGGTGGAACAGAAACCATGATTTTTGACGGTCGCCAGGTGAATTCAAGGGCATTTGTGGGTAAATTTAACTTTACTGGTGGTGACCAAGAAAAGAAATTGGGAACTTTGTCGGGTGGAGAACGAAATAGGGTTCACTTAGCAGTAACCCTGAAAGAAGGAGCGAACCTTTTGTTACTCGATGAGCCAACCAATGATTTGGATGTGAATACCTTGCGTGCGCTGGAAGAAGCCTTGGATAATTTCGGTGGTTGTGCCGTAATTATCTCGCATGATAGGTGGTTTTTGGATAGGGTAGCAACACATATCTTGGCATTTGAAGGCGATTCTCAAGTCGTTTGGTTTGAAGGTAACTTCTCTGACTATGAAGAAAACAGGCGCAAGCGTTTGGGTGATGTTGGTCCACAAAGAATAAGGTATAAGAAATTAGTAAAGTAGTTTTGAATGATGAGTTTTGAGTGTCTAGTAAAATACTAAAAACTAAACACTCAAAACTCAAAACTATTCGTTACTTTTGTGTCCCCTCAAAATTGGGGAAATTACAATACTTGGGGCCGACCGGTATTGACGGTTTGAGTAGCCGTGTGTATAAGCATGTCGGGAGGTGAGATGAACTTCCGTAACAATTGTCTCGAAACAATAACTGGCGAAGAAAACTACGCCTTAGCTGCTTAATCAGAGATTAAATAGCTTTCGTTCCTCTGCTCCAAAACTCTGCCGGGGTGGAATCAGGGACGTCGCAATGCAGAGTCGGGTTGGTGAAGGGAGCGCAGCCAATCTAGTATCAGTTCATAAGGAATAATTCGGTTCGTTGCTGACCTGATTATTCTCGAAAATTAAAAGCAAATAAGCATGTAGAAGGCACATCTGTTGCCTTGTCCGGACCAGGGTTCGACTCCCTGCGGCTCCACAAACTCACAAAAAAGCCTCTTATATGTCAGATATAAGAGGCTTTTTGTTTTTGTGTGAATGAAATTACTGCACCACTTTTTCGCTTGTACCATCGGTGTATTTGTATATCACTAATCCTGTGTAAGATTTACTCACTTCTTGACCTTGGATGTTGTAGATGTGAGTAAATCTTACACAGG
>JBIKPL010000005.1:0-28864 GCA_044357485.1 Cytophagales bacterium | reverse complement strand
ACAAGAAAAATAGCGAGTGCCGATCACGCGACCGAAGGGAACGCCCTACGAAATGAATAGCTTATCTATGCTATTTAAATCAAACTATTGCACCACTTTAATGAAATCAAATACCCTTGCATTTAAACGGTTAAAGCAATAGCTTAAATCTCTAAAAATTAACAAATAAACTATTTTTCAGCAGCTCCTATGTATTTATTAAAATAATGCCAAGTAGTTTGTGCTATCGTTAGGTGATTTTTGCATAAATATTGAGGAGAACAGCCTCTTATTTGATATTGAATTAATGCACCTATTTCAAGCAAGGGTTTGATTGCTTTATTTGCCTTCTGCCGCTAAAATGTTTTTGATCACCGTACTGGTTGAATAGCCTTCTACAAGTGGGATTGTTTTTACGGTTCCCCCATTGGCCAGTACTACGTCGGCACCTACAATTGTTGCAATGGTATAATCATCACCTTTGACCAAAATATTGGGCATTAAGGCGCTGATCAAGGCTTGTGGTGTTTCTTCATCAAAAAATACTACTAAATCTACAAAAGCCAAGGCGGCAATTACCCGGCTTCTCGAAAATTCATTGCACACGGGTCTTAAAGGTCCTTTTATTCTACTTACCGAAGCATCGGTGTTTAAACCAAGTACTAATTTTTGACCTAAATTACTGGCTTTTTCAAGATAATCTACGTGTCCTACGTGTAAAATATCGAAACAACCATTGGTAAATACTACTTGATTTCCTTCTGTTTGCCAAGCCTTTACTTGTGCTTGTGCTTGTGCGATAGTCACTATTTTTGAGGCTGTGTTCATTGTTTAGTCAATTTTAAACTACTTATATTTTATTTATTTTAACAGCTGTTAACACTAAACTGAAAACGCTGATCCCTAAACTTTAAACTCTAAACTATTCAATACCTCCCAAACCAAATCATTTTCATAACCCTTTGTTTGGATGTATTGATACAGTTTTTGTTTACGCAGCATTGGATTGGTTTCTTTAAGGAGTGCCAATTTTTTTTCGGCCAATGCTACTAAATTGGCATAATAATCGTCTTGTTCTATGTCTTGGAGAGCAATTTTAATGCAGTTGTCTGTGATTCCTTTTTGTTTTAAAGCTTGCGCAATTTTGTTTTTACCCCATTTTTTAATCCTTGATTTCCCTCCGGCATAAGTGATGGCAAACCTTGTTTCATTGAGGTAATTATCACCCATTAATTGCACGATTACTTCCTCTGCTTCCTCTCCATCAATACCAAAATCAAGCAAACGCATACGCACGTCTTTTTGTGTTCTTTCTTGGTAAGCACAAAAAGAGGCTATTCGTGGATATGCTTCTTTGGTGGTTAAATATAGTGTCGGCTTTTTCAAATTTGTTTTTCAGTAGGCTAAATGACCGCTTTTATTGATAATACTTTTTCAACACATTTACCACATAATCAACCTCTTCTATGGTGTTATAACGGCTAAATGAAAAGCGAACAGTTGTTCTTGTGGGATCGCCACCAATGGCTTCAATAACATGGGAGCTTTCTGTGGCGCCACTGGTGCAGGCACTTCCTCCTGAGGAAGCAATTTTGTTGATGTCAAGATTCATCAATAACATATCATTGTCTTCTGAGTTTGGCAAACTAACACTCAGCACAGTATATAAACTTGTTTCCTCATTTTCGCAATCGCCATTAAATTGAACATCCGCTATGGTTGCTTTTAATTGTTCAATCATGTGCTTTTTGAGTGAAGTAATGTGCGTGCGGTGTTGGTCCATGCCTTCATACGCTAATTCAAGCGCTTTAGCCAAACCTACGATGCCTGCTACATTTTCGGTTCCTCCCCTCATGTTGCGTTCTTGTGAACCACCATGAATATAAGGCCCAATTTTATGTTCTCCTTTTACATAAATAAATCCAACACCTTTAGGGCCATGAAATTTATGGGCCGATCCAACAATGAAATCTGCTTTAATCGCTTGTAAGTCATGTCGATAATGCCCAACCGTTTGTACGGTATCGCTATGAAAATAGGCGCGGTGATTTTGACACATTTGGGCAATGGTAGCGATGTCGTTTAAGTTCCCAATTTCGTTATTTCCATGCATTAATGACACAAAAGCTTGTGGGTGTTCTGCTAGCAATTGGTCTAACTCGGCCAAGTCAATACGACCTTTTGCATCGGTTTGTAAATAACTAACGGCGGTATTTTGGGTCTTTTTTAAATGATCTACCGCATGCAAAACCGCATGGTGTTCTATTTTACTGGTAATGATATGCTGACAATTTAAGGCACGGGTGCCAGCAATAATCGCTTGGTTGTCGGCCTCTGATGCACAAGAAGTAAAAAAAATTTCTGACGGTGAAATATTGAATATGTTCGCTACTGTTTTTCTTGCTTTTTCTATTGCAGTACGTGTAGTTCGTCCAAAAGTATGTATAGAAGAAGGGTTCCCAAAATGTTGTGTCAAATAGGGTAACATTTCTTCTATTACTTGAGGCGCTAAAGGCGTCGTCGCTGCGTTATCAAAATATACTGGTGTCATTTTCACTCCTTAATTTTTTCAAAATTAGAATTAAATACCAAGATAATACCATTCCAATAGAAAATCTATGATCGCTAATTTTAGTTTTTTGCGGTATTCTAAGAATATTTATAAATAAAATACTAAATACTGTAACTAAAAAATACTTGTATAGGTAAACGTTACTAGTTAAATATAATTTTATGCAATTTGACCTAAGTGAAGAACACTTGGCTGTTCGAGATTCAGCAAGAGAATTTGCAAAATCAGAACTTTTGCCTGGAGTAATAGAAAGAGATGAGCACCAAAAATTTGCGACTGAGCAAGTTAAAAAAATGGGTGCCTTAGGTTTTATGGGCATGATGGTAAGTCCTCAGTACGGAGGCAGCGGTATGGATACCATCTCGTATGTTTTGGCAATGGAAGAAATCTCTAAGATCGATGCTTCTGCAGCGGTTTGTATGTCGGTAAATAATTCTTTGGTTTGTTGGGGGTTAGAACATTTTGCCAATGAAGCACAGAAACAAAAATATTTAATTCCTTTGGCTTCGGGTGAAAAAATTGGGGCTTTTTGTTTATCAGAACCTGAAGCAGGCTCCGATGCGACGTCACAAAAAACAACTGCGATTGATTGTGGCGATTATTATTTATTAAATGGCACTAAAAATTGGATTACCAATGGCAATAGTGCTGCTACGTATATTGTGATTGCTCAAACCAATCCGGCTTTAGGCCATAAAGGGATTAGTGCTTTTATTGTAGAACGAGAATTTCCTGGTTTTGTAGTGGGGAAAAAAGAAAATAAATTAGGGATTAGAGGTTCTGATACCCATTCTTTAATGTTTACTGATGTGAAGGTTCCTAAGGCCAATAGGATAGGAGAAGAAGGATTCGGATTTAAATTTGCCATGACTACCCTCAATGGTGGCAGAATAGGGATTGCGTCTCAGGCATTGGGCATTGCGTCTGGCGCCTACGAATTGGCTTTACAATACGCGAAAGAAAGAAAAACTTTTGATAAACCTATCGCTCAACATCAGGCGATACAATTTAAACTTGCCGATATGGCTACCCAAATAGATGCTGCGAGGTTGATGTGCCTGAAAGCAGCTTATCTAAAAGACAAACATTTAGATTATGGAACAGCAAGCGCAATGGCAAAATTATTCGCTTCGAAAATTGCCATGGAAATTACGACAGAAGCCATTCAAATTCATGGCGGATATGGTTACGTGAAGGAATTTCATGTAGAACGTCTTTTTAGAGATGCTAAGATTACCCAAATTTATGAAGGCACCTCCGAAATTCAGAAAATTGTAATCTCGAGAGACTTATTAAAATGAATTATTTGAATATTTTATTGCACAATTATAGCATATAGTGCAATTATTCAAATTAAATCTTTAATTACTTGACTTTCAATTGTAAATTTGGAAGTTGAAAATGTATTATCACACACATTGACACATATTTAGAAAAAACAATAATGGAAGATTATAATAAAATTGTTGAATCACTCGGTGTAAGATATATCAAAGCAAAAAATATAAAAGTATTGAAGTCGGTGAATATCGAAAACTTTTATGATGTTGAGAACATTGCTATTTTACTTGACAAAGGAGAGATTTATTTTGGAAATGAAAGTGAAAAAGTAGAGGCCGGCGATATTTTGTTTGTGCCTGGTGGAAAAGCCATTAACATACAATATGGGGAAGCTCCTGCTGTTAAAATTAATTACGAAGAGTTTGTCAGCAACAAAGATAAGTATTTAGGCTATAATGCTGACCCAGCATTGATTGGTCAAATGAACGAAAGCTTTATTTCATTGAGCTTTGAAGCGAAGGTATTTGATTCGGTAAACTTTTTTACTTCTTTGGATATTCCTGCTTTTGTAATTCATAAAAATGATTTATTAGCAGAAAAACTTACTGAAATTATGAGCGAAGAGCTCTCCAAAAAAGTAGGGCATGCCAGAATTATCAAAGTGTTAACCGAAAGATTTATCATTGAAGTCATTAGGTATATCTTAAACAAAAATCTTTTCGTTGAGCAACTTGCTACCAATAGCAATTACTTTAAAGATCCAAGACTGATTGACATTTTTACGTATATTAAAAATAATTTAGCAGGTGATTTGTCAAATCATGTATTGGCCAATGTTGCAGCAGTTTCTGAAGATTATGTTGGTCAATATTTTAAAATGTTAACCAGTATTAATCCTCAAGATTATATTGAATACCAACGCATGGAGCAAGCCGTAAACCTCTTACGTACTTCTAAACATAGTATTAGAGATATTGGTAGAATGGTGGGCTACAAAGATACCGCTTATTTCTGTAGACGTTTTAAGATGATGTTTGGTATTCCCGCAGGGAAAATGAGACGAAGAGAATCTTTGGTAAATGTATAAATCATTGAATGTACTAAACAAAAATGGCTGTTCAATTGAACAGCCATTTTTGTTTAGTACAATTGACTTCTGTAAAGCCCTTTGATGATTGTTATCGATAGTGGCGTTGGGCAAAGCGGAGCATTAATATTTCACCATCGCAAAAGTGCTGTCAGGTACTGGATTAATAGTGTTTTTATGGATTTTTTTGGGCAGTACGACAGGAATGAGTAATTCGAAAACGGGTGTTGCTTTGGTAATCGTTAAGGCGTTTTGTTTAATCCAAGGGTTATAGGCCTGCAAGGTTTTATAGCTGATGTGGTAGCGTGCTACAAAGGCCTCTAAATTGAGAATTGATTTACGAATGGTAATGCGTTTGATTTGCATGGTATATTTTTTCCGATGCATTTTAATCCCATATTTTTGGGGATGTTCAAGGATTTCTTTGTACGCCAATATTTTATAGAGGTATTGTGAAGATTCCCTGCTAAGTCTTAAATCGTGGTATGAATTTGATTTGTGTTTTTTACAAGCCTTGATCAAGGCGGTCATTCCCATATTGTAAGCCGCGGCGGCATTGGTCCATGATCCAAAATAGGTTTTTGATACCTGAAAATGGGTACAAACGGCATGGGTAGCTTTTACAGGATTGTAACGTTCATCAATAGAAGCATTCACGGTTAATCCCAGCTCTTGCCCAGTACTTGCAATAATTTGCCAAAAACCAGCTGCACCACGTGGCGATAGGGCCTTGCGTTCTAAACCACTTTCTACTACTGCGATGTATTTGAAATCAGCCGGGATGTGATGCTGTGCTAAAATGGGGTCTAAAATGGGGAACCATATCGCGGCATGACGACGCAAAAGTGCCATTTCTGTGGTGTTTAATGCAATTTGATTAAGGGCTGCTTCGAATTTTTTTCGCTTCAATTTTTCGTTAAAAGGAATAGGTTCTCCTGCAAAGGAGAACCTTTCTAAAGCATCTATATGGTATTTGAGACGGTCTTGGTTAAAAGGTAAATAATCACCCAATTGGAATAAGTTAAATCCAATATAAAGCACCATAACGGTGACGATAGCGATGATTATTTTATACTTTTGACTG
This sequence comes from Cytophagales bacterium, assembly GCA_044357485.1. Taxonomy (GTDB): domain Bacteria; phylum Bacteroidota; class Bacteroidia; order Cytophagales; family UBA9547; genus CALPQG02. Next base: position 22,861 of record JBIKPL010000005.1, on the reverse strand, counting down.
TTCAATATTAGAAGTTTGGTTGTAACAAATATTTAGAGTAGAAATCATCGATTACTTTTACAGCATCGGTTGCATTGTCTACGATGTTAATTAAATTTAAATCTTCTGGATTAATATTATGCTCTTCTCCAAGCATTACTTCTTTAATCCAATGCATCAATCCTTCCCAATACGACCTTCCTACTAACACAATAGGGAACCGACCAATTTTTTTTGTTTGGATAAGTGTGATTGCCTCAAACAATTCATCTAACGTTCCCATTCCCCCAGGCATCACTATAAATCCTTGTGAATATTTGATAAACATTACTTTACGAACAAAGAAATAATCAAAAGTGATACATTTGTCTCGGTCGATGTAAATGTTGTGGGTTTGCTCAAAAGGCAATACAATGTTTAAGCCCACTGATTTTCCGCCTTGTACATGTGCCCCTTTGTTACCCGCTTCCATAATACCAGGACCACCACCTGTGATTACGCCATAGCCATGTCTTACTAGTTTTGCCGCTATTTCAACGGCCATTTGGTAGTATTTATTTTCTTCTTTTGTTCTAGCCGACCCAAAGATGGAAACACAGGGACCAATTTTTGCCATTTTGTCAAACCCTTCTACGAATTCAGCCATCACTTTAAAAATAACCCAAGAGTCTTCGGTTTTTATTTCATTCCAATTTTTATTCTTGAAAGCTTCACGTATCCTGTTTTCGTCTTCCAAATTTGCGTTGTGTTCCATCGTTGCGATCCCCTTTGTGTAATTGAAATTTGTACTCGTATTTTTCTGCGCAATGCAGTGTTGGTTTAAACGAACAGAAGTTCAAAAGGGTTTACAATCTTTTACAATGTATCGCAATCGACATCTTTTATTCCCTGAAGCCACAATCAGTGAAGACTTATGTAATGGGTTTGTTCAATTTTAATTCAAAGTTTGTTTACAAAGGTACACAAAAATGCTAAAGTTAGCGAATTCATTATCAGGGCACTATCTGTAAAAAGTGTGACGTTTGCCAATAAACCGTACCATGGTTAACCTGAGCTTCGTTTTTTGGGTAGATGTGGTAATTGAAATTAAAAAATCCACTTTAGTGTTAAAAATTATAGTTTACTGTCAAATTAATTATGCAATGGTACAAGTTAAAAATTGTTATTAACAGAGGTGAACACGTTTGTACATAGAGCATACGTTATAGGTTTCCTCTATTTGATAATCAATTTTGTCCATAATTTTGTTCACCAACATTAAACCTAAACCTCCTTTTTTCTTTTCACTGATAATGGTGGCTAAGGATTTCTCATAATAGTTTACCGGATTAAAGGAAAGTCCATGGTCGAGGATGTTTACCCTGATGCCGCCGTTTTCTTTAATAAGAGTAATTTCTATGGTATCTGTTGGCTTAAGATTTTGTGCATGTTTGATAAGGTTCGCACAAATTTCATCTACAGATAAAACAATCATGTTGATATCGTTGTCGCATACATGAATCTTTTGCAATTGTTCATTGATAAATGAACGAGCATTTTTAAGTTCTAGTAGGTCACAATAAATACTTGTTTTAGCTAATATGTGTTGCTGATTTTGCATCTGATTCACTATTGAAAATAGGGATAAGTTTTTCAAGGCCAAGAATGTTAAATACGTTTCTTACTTTTTCGCTTAAATCACAAAGTGAAAAAAAGATGCTATTGTCCTTGAAATCTTGTATATAAGACATGAAAACACCCAAACCTGCGGAAGAAATATAGTTAAGGTTTTTACAATTAACTATGATTTTATTTTCTTTATCTTGTATTGCTTGTGCAATTACGCTGTCAAGTTGCATTGAAGAGGAAGCATCCAAATCACCTGAAATTTCTATGATCAGGTATTCTTCTGATTTTGATGTTATAATGTCCATTGTTTGTACGGTAATTAAATTAATTGGGTTTTGTTTTTATAAAAATTTTATGGCTAAAAGTGTATAGTCGTCCTCCGGTTTACTGCCATTGGTAAATTTCATTACTTCTTCCATCACAATTTTAATGATTTCTTTGGCTTTTAAGCCAGCATTGCTACTGACAATGTCTAGCAATAAATCATAACCAAACTCATCACCATCCTCATTTTTTGCTTCGGTAATGCCATCGGTGTAGAGCAACAGGATATCATCTTTGTCAAAAGTGATTGATTTAGTTTCTATAAATTGTGCGTAAGCTTCGTTTCTTAATATCCCTAATCCTAATCCTTCAGAGGAAAGGAAAGACGCTTGATTGTTTTTTGCATTGAAGAATAAAGTAGGACAATGTCCTGCCCTGGCCATATCAATTTGTTTTTTTTCTAAGTCGATATTCAACATCGACAATGTAATGAACGAGCTTTTTTCAAAACAATGAGACAAAGCCCTATTGGCATGAATCATAAATTCATGAGGTGGCATTTGAAAATGAATGAGGCCATGAAAAATGCCTTTCATTTGTGCCATGTTAAATGCTGCGGAGGTACTTTTTCCTGATACATCCCCAATCACGACACTGTAATGACTGTCTGATTTATTAAATATATCATAGTAATCTCCTCCTACATCTTCTGCCGACTCATAGTAGGCCGCCATGTCCATTACTTCACTGTCTATTTTGCTAGGCAACAAGCTTTGCTGTACTTTTCTTGCTACGTTAAGTTGTGCTTTATAGCGCTCATTGTCAATGGCTTCATTGATTAATCGGGCATTTTGTATGGAGATACTGGCTTGAGAAATATAGGTTTCAACGATGTCGACAATTTCTTTGTCAAAGCCATCTTTTACTTTTCTTAATAAGCCAAGTGTGCCAATGCGATGTCCGTTTGAATACAGTGGCAAAATTAACATCGATGAAAAATGGATGTCGGCAATAGATTCTTTGAAATGAATTTTCTTTAAATCTTTGGCCAAATAGGGCTCCATGTTAATTTTTACACCCGATTTTCTAAGCAATGTTTTCATCTTGTACATTTGTTCTCTTGTAAAATGTTCAAGTACCACTGTGGTCACATTGCCGTTATCATCTAAAATTTCTAACCATCCCGCATCTGCTAAAACGGTGTTGTAACAACTTTCAAATAAAACATTGTAAATTTTATTTTCATCATTTTCGATATGGCTTGTTTGACTAAGTTTTTGAAAACCCAATACTTCTTCAAATTTCTGCTCAAAAACAGACGAGGTGGGTAAGTTAAACAGCAATACCAATAAAGAAATTAAGCAATACAGAATCACAAATATAAATAGGGTGAATGAAAAAATATTTCTTGAGATGTCCACATTGCTGAAATAGGCATGATGGTAATCGAGGTAAAAGTCAACAAAAATGGCAGAAATGGCTAATATGAGGGTCAATAGCAATATACATTGTAATTTATGGTTGAAATTCAAATAGGGAATCCAGCGCACATTAAAGGCCAATACAAAGGCACTGATGGCTAAAGGCACTAATAAAAATACATATTTTTGACTAATTTGTTCTACATCAAAAAAGTTGAAAGCCGTCACTATGTAGAGGGTGATTTCAAAAATATTCCAGAATTGTTGTACCAATTTTGTTTTTTGGTACAAAACTAATCGTTTGAATACATAAAAAGAATTGGCTAAAAATATAGTGATGAACGCGGCATTGATATTGTAAAATAGGTTGGTAATCAGGGTGTTGTTTTCCATTACCGTATCTTTCATTAATCCAGCAAAAAGTTTAATGGTAGAAATGACAAGGATACTCGCTGCGGCAGTAAGAAATGTTTTCCATAACATTTCCCTGAAATTTAAATTTTGTACTGAGCCAATTTCAAGTTTAAAAAACAACATCGTTCCAATCAGAAAAATATTGATAGATACCGATTTGAAAATAACTGGTATTAGGAAATTGACATGGTTGTTTACGCCAAACAAACAAACCGTGTCAAACATAGCCGCAGACATCCATGCTATCAATGATAGCAGGATGTAGCTTTTGGACATGTTTGATTTTGAAAACATTTGTTGTTTTTAGTTTAGCGTTCTCAGTTTAGAGTTCTCAGTTTATAATATGCGATAGGATAATGGAACATAGATTGAATAAATTGCATGTATTTCTGCAAATTTTAAATTTTAATCTGCACAAACGGCCTATTTTTTTGCCATAATCCCCATTAATTTCACCCGACAGATTCAAAGAATATTTTTTATTCAACAAAAAACAAAACGCTAAACCGAGAACTGTAAACGGAGAACTAACAACTGTAAAACCCAACAATTATCTTGACGAGTAATTGGGCGCTTCTCTAGTGACCTGAATATCATGTGGATGACTTTCTCTAACACCAGCAGAGGTGATTTTTACGAATTTGGCTTCTTTCAATTTTTCAATATTCGAAGAACCACAATAACCCATTCCTGCTTTTAGGCCACCAACCAATTGGTATAATACTTCGGCCACCATTCCTTTGTATGGCACTCGTCCAACTATTCCTTCAGGCACTAATTTTTTAACATCGTCTTCAGCATCTTGAAAATAACGGTCTTTTGAACCATCTTCCATGGCTTCCAATGAGCCCATTCCTCTATAAGTTTTGAATTTTCTTCCTTCAAAAATAATCACCACACCAGGAGCTTCTTCAGTTCCTGCCAATAAAGAACCAATCATGATACTGCTTGCTCCACCAGCGATTGCTTTTACCAAATCTCCAGAAAAACGAATTCCACCATCAGCAATAATTGGCACACCTGAACCTTCAATGGCTTTAGCGGCTTCATATACGGCTGAAAGTTGCGGCATACCTACACCTGCAATTATTCTTGTTGTGCAAATACTTCCAGGGCCAACTCCCACTTTAATGGCATCAGCACCAGCTTCTACCAATGCTTTAGCGGCTTCGGCAGTGGCAATATTCCCAACAATTACGTCTAAGTCAGGAAATTTTTGTTTTACACTTTTAAGGGCATCAATCACCCCTTTTGAGTGGCCATGTGCCGTATCGATGCTTACGACATCAACCCCTGCATTTTTTAAGGCGGTGATTCTTTCAATTAAATCGGCCGTAACGCCTACAGCAGCACCCACACGCAAACGACCAAAACTGTCTTTGCAAGCATTAGGTCTGTCTTTGCGTTTAATAATGTCTCTATAGGTAATTAAACCAACCAACTCCCCTTTGGTATTGATAATTGGAAGCTTTTCGATTTTATGTTCTTGTAGAATGTCTTCGGCGGTTTCCATATCAAATCCTTCTAAAGCCGTAACCAAATTGTCTTTGGTCATGATCTCAGTAACAGGTTTTGACATGTTTTTTTGGAAGCGCAAATCACGACTTGTTAAAATTCCTACAAGTTGTTTTTGAGCATTTACCACCGGAATTCCACCAATCTTATGCTCACGCATAATTTTAAGGGCATCTTCCATGATGGCGGTATCAGGTAAAACAATTGGATCGGTAATCATACCACTTTCAGAGCGTTTCACTTTGCGTACCTGCTCGGCTTGCTTTTCGATGCTCATGTTTTTATGGATAAAAGCGATACCACCTTCTTGCGCCATGGCCACAGCCATTTGAAATTCAGAAACGGTATCCATAGCAGCAGCTACCAATGGAATATTGATAGTGATGTTTTTGGTTAATTTTGTTCTAGTGTCTGTATCGCGAGGGAGTACTTCGGAGTAGGCAGGTAATAGAAGTACGTCGTCGTAAGTGAGTGCTTCGAATAGAAATTTGGATTGTCCTAACGTCATTATGCAAAAAGATTTTATGGGTACCCTTTTGCCATACAAATCTAGGCTTTTTTTTGACTATAAAAAATTATATTTTTAATATTCCTAATATTGGGCATTTGTAGCCATTATTTTCTCTTTTATGCACCTATAATATTGCTTCTAACAGTACTTTTAATTTTTAAATGACAATTTTTTCTCTCAAAGGATTAATTTTTTAGTTTGAATGATATATGTATAAAGTGATATTTAATTTTTGATTAAATAGGGTCTGCTGAAAAACTCAATTCACATCATTTGTAAATCATATTTAGCAAATAGACTTAACATTATGATGCTAAAATGGCCATTCAATTTAATTGAAATGATTGGCTAATTCGCTTTGCGTTAGCGGGAGAGGCTTTGTTTGAGCTCATTTTTCTTGTGGGTTGAGGCAATCTTTTAATACGCTATGATTTGACCACAAGAAAAATAGCGAGTGCCGATCACGCGACCGAAGGGAACGCCCTACGAAATGAATAGCTTATCTATGCTATTATAAATCAAACTAGTGCACCACTTTAATGAAATAAAATCAAATATCCTTGCCTTTAAACGGTTAAAGCAATAGCTTAAATCTCTAAAAATCAAACAATAAACTATTTTTCAGAAGCCCCTAAATACCACTGTCTCTTTAACATACCTTATTTCTTTATAACTGTTTTATGATACAATCTGTCAATATTGTTTATTTTGTGCCTTGTCTACTTTTGTGCAGTGCCTTTTCGTAATGGTTTCAATGTTAAAATTTAAGGATAATGGGGAAATTTTTAACGCTTGTTTTCTTTTAATGGCTAAATAATAAGAAAGAATATTATATTTGTTGAGGCAAATCGCCCTAATACCTAAATGGTATCGTTTTTTTTGCAAAGCACATCATAAATAATGAGTAGTACATACGGTAAAATATTTAAAATCAGCACCTTTGGTGAATCTCACGGTAAAGCAGTAGGTGTAGTGATAGAAGGTTGTCCTGCTGGCTTAGCAGTAGACCTTGATTTTATTCAAGCAGAACTAGACCGACGCAAACCTGGTCAATCAAAAATTACCACCCAAAGAAATGAAGAGGATAAAATTGAAATTTTATCGGGTGTTTTTGAAGGCAAAGCCACTGGTGTGCCTATCGCCATGATGGTTTGGAATGCCGACCAACGCAGTAAAGATTATACCCATATTGCCGATAAATTTCGCCCTTCTCATGCCGATTATACTTACCATGAGAAATATGGTTTAAGAGATTACCGTGGTGGTGGACGAAGTTCTGCCAGAGAAACTTTGGCTAGGGTGGCTGCAGGTGCCTTGGCAAAACTATTTTTAAAAACCTTAGGCATTGATACCAAGGCTTATGTGTCGCAAGTAGGTGGCTTAAAGCTACATAAATCATACAAAGATCTTGATTTAAATACAACAGAAGAAAATATTGTCCGTTGTCCTGACCAAGACATGGCCGAACAAATGATTGCTTTGATTGATGAAGTGCGTTTAAGCAGAGATACCATTGGTGGGGTTGTAGATTGTGTCATTACTGGTGTACCTGTGGGTTTAGGAGAACCTGTGTTTGATAAATTACATGCCGAATTAGGCAAAGCCATGCTGAGCATTAATGCTGTAAAAGGGTTTGAATTTGGAAGTGGTTTTGAAGGAATTTCGTTGAGAGGTTCTCAACACAATGACCAGTTTTATGTAGATGAGCAAGGGAAAGTTAAAACCCACACCAATTATTCAGGTGGTATACAAGGAGGTATCTCCAATGGGGAAGATATTTATTTTCGTACCGCTTTTAAGCCGGTAGCCACCATTATGCAAGACCAAGAAAGCATTGATAGTGAAGGAAATAAAGCAGTGGTTTCTGGTAAAGGACGTCATGACCCTTGTGTAGTTTCAAGAGCGGTGCCGATTGTTGAAGCCATGGCTGCCTTGGTAATTGCTGATTTTTATTTGAGAAATAAGGTGATTAAGTTATAATTACGCCTGTCTCCTTTTCAATCATGCTTACATGCCTAGGGTAAGGTGATTGAAAAGGAAAACAGGTTGAACGCTTTTTAATTTTTTAATTTTATGATATGGTAATACGTAATCGTCTTAGACAGCCCAAGGGAATAAGTTTTTATAAAGATGTGATACAAATCATCAGTTTTTTAACCTTAAACATCAAACATTGATTTTGCTACCCCTGAAGTCTTAAAGGTTGTTAGGGCTTCATTACTCGTCATTTACGAAGCGAAATCCATTATTAATCATCTGATTTTATGGCTATTGAGTGGATACATCAAAATGAATTGTAATGTAACATTTGATAATAGAATATAATTGCTGCATTTTAGCATCGTTTTTAGCAAAGCCATCGTCATGCAGTATTAAAATAAGAAAATATGTTAGCTAAAACTTTTGGAAGTGCCGTTTTTGGAGTAAATGCACACACCATCACCATTGAAGTGAATGTGTCTCAAGGAACGAGGTTTTTTATGGTAGGCTTGCCTGATAGTGCCATTAAAGAAAGTGAACATCGAATTGAGTCGGCGATTAGTCAGTATAAATACAGCATGCCACGCATTAAAACAGTGGTAAATTTGGCCCCTGCTGATTTACGAAAAGAAGGTTCCGCTTACGATTTGCCTATTGCTTTAGGTATTCTGTATGCTTCCGAACAAATGATTACCACGTCATTAGAACAGTACATTATTATGGGTGAATTGGCTCTTGATGGCTCTTTAAGACCAATTAAAGGTGTTTTGCCCATTGCCATTGAAGCAAGAAAGCAGGGGTTTAAAGGCCTAATTGTGCCATTTGAAAATGCAGGAGAAGCAGCTATTGTGAATTCTTTGGATGTAATTGGGGTGAAAACAATTAAAGAAGCCATTGATTTTTTTGAAGGGAAACTAGAGATTAAGCCTTTAGAAAGCAATACCAGAGATATTTTTATGAGTAAACAAAACAGCTATGATGCTGATTTTTCGAATGTACAAGGACAAGAAAATATCAAACGGGCATTAGAAATTGCTGCTGCAGGTGGTCATAATGTCATTATGATTGGCCCTCCCGGTGCAGGAAAAACCATGTTAGCCAAGCGTTTACCTTCAATTTTGCCTTCTTTAACATTACAAGAAGCCCTTGAAACCACTAAAATACATTCGGTGGCAGGCAAAACTACGGGTACCAAATCATTGGTGGTGACACGCCCTTTTAGAGCGCCACACCATACCATTAGTGATGTGGCCTTGGTTGGTGGAGGAGGAATTCCTCAGCCCGGAGAAATTTCTTTGGCACACAATGGCGTATTGTTTCTAGACGAGTTACCAGAATTCAAAAGAGCTGTATTGGAAGTTATGCGTCAGCCTTTAGAAGAAAGAAAAGTAACCATTTCAAGAGCCAAAGTAAGCGTAGAATTTCCTGCAAATTTTATGTTAATTGCCAGTATGAATCCTTGTCCTTGTGGTTATTACAATCACCCCGACAAAGCTTGTGTGTGTGGTCCTGGGGTGGTGCAACGCTACCTCAACAAAGTGAGTGGCCCTTTGTTAGACCGTATTGACTTACACGTAGAAGTGATTCCTGTTACCTTCGATCAAATGACTTCTAATCGCATCGCAGAAACCAGTGAAGCCATCAGAAATAGGGTGGTCGAGGCGCGTATTTTTCAATCGGAAAGGTTTAAAGACAGTGAAGGGGTATATTCAAATGCCATGATGCCCTCCCAAATGGTGAAAGAGGTTTGTGTGATCAGTGAAGCCGGTAAAATGCTGCTCAAAACAGCCATGGAACGGCTTGGTTTGTCTGCCAGGGCTTATGATCGCATATTAAAAGTATCAAGAACTATTGCTGACTTGGCCGGAAGTCAAGAGATTAAAATTGAGCATCTTGCCGAAGCAATCCAATACAGAAGTTTAGACAAAGAAGGTTGGGCAGGATAATTTATTGTGAAATTAAATGTGATTTCTATAATTTTACTTAGAAATATTTATCTTTACAAATTAAGATCGTTTCCATCTTTTTTTAACGCTATAAAGTGATGATAAAAAAAATAATAGTATTGATTAGTATCTTGGGTTTCTCCTTTTTGGTGCAAGCACAAGAATTCAATAAAGGGGTAAAAGAATTGCTTAACGAAGGAGAAGGGCATCTTGATATTGATGAGTATGATATGGCCTTGAAATTTTTATTGCAAGCCGATAAATTACAACCTGGCCACCCAGAAATAAGTTATTTGTTAGGGAAAACCTATATCAAAATTAAACGACCAGACAAAGCCGTTGCCTATTTACAAGTGGCAAGCGATGCCAATTACCAAGAAAAAATGCTGAATAGCGAATTAGGACATGCTTGTCATTCGGTTAATAAATTTGATGAAGCCATCGCCGCCTATACCAAATACAAAGCATCGCTCAACGAGAAAAAAGATAAGACCCAAATCGAAGAAACGACTCGTTTTATTGAAAACTGTGAAAATGGAAAAGTACTTGTTAAAAACCCCGTAAATGTAAAAATAAAAGCTTTTGGGAAGGGCATCAATTCAAAATCTGGCGATTACCAACCTTTTGTATCTGCCGATGAATCGATGATGATTTTTACATCTCGTCGCCCAGGAAGTACGGGTGGTTTGTTAGATGATCATGACTCCAAATACTATGAAGACATCTATTATTGCGAACGCAAAGATACCGTTTGGGGGCAAGTTAAAAATATAGGAACCACCATCAATACGCCTTCTCACGATGCTTGTGTGGGCATTTCTCCCAATGCACAAATGATGTTTATACACGTGGTAAATGCCAAAGGAAAAGGTGATTTATTTGTTAGTGAATTGAAAGGTAAAGTATGGAGTCACCCTAAAACTTTAGGGGTCAACATCAATGGGGCCGAAACCAATGAGTCGGGTTGTAGCATCACGCCAGATGGTAAAATATTGTTTTTTAGTAGCGACAAACCTGGTGGAGAAGGTGGTTTAGATATTTGGATGAGTAAAAAGAATTCAAGTGGGGAATGGGAAGCGGCAGTAAATCTTGGTCCTAAAGTAAATACGGCTTACGACGAAGAGTCTCCATTTATCCATATCGATGGAAAAACACTTTATTTCAGTTCCAAAGGCCATAATTCAATGGGAGGATTTGACCTTTTCGATACCAAGGTTGATCCTAAAACGGGCATTGTTACCGCACCTACTGAAAACTTAGGATTTCCAATCAATACTTTTGCCGATGAAACTTTCATCAGTTGGTCGGCCGATGGATTAAGGGCTTATTTTTCTTCTGTTCGTGAAGGCGGCATGGGTGAAGAGGATATCTACTTACTCACACGCCCTAAAGAAGAAGAAGCAACCCACGTGGTAATTTTTAGAGGTAAAATCAAAGATGCCGTTTCTAAAACACCTGTGGGGGGAACAATTACGGTGGTGGATGAAGAAACAGAAAAGGTAGTAGCGACTTTTTCCGCCAATAGTAGTTCTGGTAAGTTTTTATTTGTGCTTGAGCCAGGAAAAAATTATGCCATAGAAGTAGAAGCACCTAAACACATGTTTCATTCAGAAAACATTAATATCCCGGTGTCCAAAGGATTTCAAATGATAACGGATTCTATTTTGTTAGAAGTACCAAAACCTGGTCATAAAGTGGCCTTGTTTAATATTTTCTTTGATGAGCACACCGCAAAACTAAAATTAGATTCTCATTACGAATTGGCTAAAATCATTAATTTATTGACCAACCATAAAGCCATGAAAATTCAAATTATGGGTCATGTGTTTACAGAAAAAGATGTAGATAGCAATATGAAGTTGTCTGAAGAACGTGCAAAAGCGGTGGTCGATTATCTAAAAGGCAAAGGCATCGTGGCTACTCGATTAAGCAGTAAACCTATGGGAAATACCACGCCTTTGGCCCCTGGTGTTATTGGTGACAATACAAGGATTGAGCTAGAAGTAAAATAGCCTTCGCAATAATTGAATTTTTAAAAAGCCTTGAACAATGTTTGAGGCTTTTTTTGTTGTCCATTTTCCAATACTCAAGCAGGCTTAACTGTAGCCTCTACAGCTGCGCTTAAAATCAACATTGCCTATGTTTTGCCCAAAAATTCTCCAATGCGATGGCTTTTGACCCTTTATTACTTCAAATGCTATATTTTACAAAAAAACATTAGTTTGTCACAATCAGAATAATTATTTTTGCTAGGTTATATAAAAATCATATCCTAATGAGTACTTCAACACTTACTGACAATCTTTCTGATAGAATTAATGCACTTGCGGAATCTGCCACTATTGGTATGGCTAAAAAAGCTCGTGAACTTGGCGCACAAGGTATTAGTGTAATCAACCTAAGCTTTGGAGAACCTGATTTTCAAACGCCACAATACATTAAAGATGCTGCTAAGAAGGCTATTGATGATGGATTCACTTTCTATACACCGGTACCAGGTATTCCTGATCTTAGAAAATCAATTGTTGACAAACTTAAAAAAGACAACAACCTAGACTATAAACCAGAAAATATTGTTGTTTCAACTGGTGCTAAACAATCTATTGCTAACGCTTTATTGTGTTTGGTAAATCCTGGAGATGAAGTTATTGTATATGCGCCTTACTGGGTAAGTTATTCTGAATTGGTAACTTTAGCAGGTGGTGTTTCTGTATTGATTGATGGTGGTATTGAAAATGATTTCAAAGCAACAATTGAACAATTGAAAGCGGCGATTACCCCAAAAACAAAAGTAATCATGTTCTCTTCTCCATGTAATCCAACCGGTTCGGTGTTTACAGCACAAGAGTTGAGCGACATCGCTGATGTAGTGGCGGCAAACGAAAATATATTTGTGATTGCAGATGAAATTTATGAATACATCAATTTTGGTGAAAAACATGTTTCTATTGCTTCATTTTCAAAAATTAAAGAAAGAGTAGTAACGGTAAACGGATACTCTAAAGGCTTTGCAATGACTGGCTGGAGAGTTGGGTACATGGCTGCCGAAAAATACATCGCAGATGCTTGCGACAAATTACAAGGTCAGGTAACTTCAGGTACTTGTTCTATTGCTCAAAAAGCGGCAGTAGTAGCATATTCTGATTTAACAGAAACCTATAAAATGACAGAAGCATTCTTGAGAAGAAGAAACTTATGTTATGATTTGTTGAAAGATATTCCTGGCGTAAAAGTAAATTTACCTAAAGGAGCATTCTATTTCTTTATAGACATTAGCTCATTCTTTGGTAAAAAAGACGAAGCTGGAAATGTTATCAACACAGCAGAAGAATTGTCAATGGTGATTTTAAATGATGCGCACGTTTCAACTGTAACAGGAGAAGCTTTTGGTGCTGATAAATATATCCGTATGTCATTCGCGGCTTCTGATGAAAACTTAATCAAAGCATTAACCAATATCAAAGCTACTTTAGCTAAATTAAAATAATTTTAAGTTCTCAGTTTAGCGTTTAGAGTAATCAGTTTGTTCAAAACAAATCATTCCTCTGGAGTCTAAACTGAGAATTTTTTATTTAGCGTTATTTTATCAGTTCAGTGTTTAGCACTTTAACCGATAACTCTGAACGCTAAACTCTAAACGCTGAACAAACAATGTTCGATCAACTATTTGAAAACTTTGCCAAGCAACAAGTACTTATCATTGGTGATGTGATGATAGATTCGTATTTATGGGGTAAGGTAGAACGAATTTCTCCTGAAGCACCAGTGCCTGTACTTAACCTACAAAAACGTGAACAACGTTTAGGTGGGGCAGCCAATGTAGCGTTGAATGTTCAAGCCTTAGGCGCAACACCAATTCTTTGTGCCGTGATTGGAAAAGACGTTGAAGGCGATCAATTGCTGAAGTTATTGGAACAAAATAACCTAAGTACGGAAGGTATTATACAGTCTGAACACAGGGTCACCACCATCAAACACCGAATTATTGCGGCTTCTCAGCATGTGTTGAGAATTGATGCGGAGGTTGATACCGAGATTTCATCAGCAGAAAGAGAATTGCTTTTGGCTAAAATTAAAACACTTTTAACTGATACCAACGTCGTGATTTTTGAAGACTACGACAAAGGGGTAATCGGAGAATCTTTAATCGCCGAAACGGTAACCTTAACCAAAGCCCTTGGCATACCAACCGTAGTAGATCCCAAAAAACGCAACTTCATGCATTACCATGGCGTGAGTTTATTTAAACCTAATTTGAAAGAATTGAAAGAAGGTTTAAAGGCTGATTTTAAAGGAATATTATTAGAAGATGTGAAGGCTGCCGTGGCAGAATTAAAATCAAAATTGAGTTTAGAAGGGGCATTGATTACCCTTTCTGAGCATGGCGTTTACATTGATGCACAAAATGAACAAGTTCAAATCCCTGCCCATAAACGCGAAATTGCAGATGTATCTGGCGCGGGGGATACGGTCGTAAGTGTTGCCGCATTGTGCGTGGCTTTAAACCTCCATCCATCGCTAATTGCTGGTTTGTCAAACCTTGCCGGTGGTATCGTTTGCGAGCATGTAGGGGTAGTTCCGATAGACAAAGAGGTGTTAAAAAGTGAAGCCATTAGATTGTTAACCGTTTAGGATTTACATCCGTTTTTTGCTTTAATCCTTTATTCCTATTGACTTCTTCAGAAATGATTTTAATTCAAAATGCCGTAATTAGTGATGATATTGCAGATAAATTTTTTGTTTGTGATTTAAACAAATGCAAAGGGGCTTGCTGTGTGGAAGGCGATTTAGGTGCTCCATTAGAAGATGATGAATTGGATTTGATGGCCGATGCTTATGCTGCTGCTAAACCGTACATGACTGCTAGAGGGATAGAAGAAATAGAAAAACAAGGTTTGTATATCAAAGACCATGAAGGAGATTTTTCAACCCCAACCATCAATAACCAAGAATGCGCTTATGCCCTAACCGATGAGAAGGGTATTTTAAAATGTGCCATTGAACAAGCTTATCTTGATGGTAAAACCACGTTTAAAAAACCAATCTCTTGCCATTTATACCCTATTCGGATCACTAAATATGAAAATTATGATGCGCTGAATTACGATCGTTGGAATATTTGTAATCCTGCATGTAGCCACGGAAGAGACCTTGGGGTAGCCATTTATAAGTTTTTAAAAGAACCTCTCATTCGTAAATATGGAGAAGCTTGGTACATGGAATTGGTTGAAGAGATTGAAGGGCAGTAAATGCTTTGCTACAGGTTTCGATTTTTAGTCAACAAGAAGTTTGCTTGCTACAGGCAATGCCATAAATACCCTAGTGCCATAGTGAAGATTAGAAAAAACCTGGATGTTTCCTTTGTGAATTTTAAATATTTTGTTTGACAAAGATAGTCCTATGCCATGCCCAGCAATGGTTTTGGTATTGTCGGCCCTATAAAATGGTTCTAATATTTTTACAATATCATTGTCTGGAATTCCAATGCCAAAATCAATTACTTTGATCACCATCCAAACATCGGTAATATTGAGCAATACCTGCACTTTTTTGTGGTTTGAATATTTACAGGCATTGTCCACCACATTTAATATGGCCGTTTTTAACCATTGTTCATTGGCTTGTGTAAGGAGTTTTTCTTCTTCTTCGGGCATATTTTCATACTCAAATGAAATTGCTTGATTGGGGTATTTTCTTTGACAATCGTCAATAACCGTCAACACTACTTCATCAATCCTAACCGAAGTAAATTTAAAATCTGGAGCATTAAAGTCTGTTTGTGCCAGGTCTAATAAGCCATTGAGCAAGCTGTTGAGGTTTAATAAATCTTCTAAGCTAGAGGTTAAAATTTGCTTATACTCTTTTGTACTTCTATCACTAATCAGGCCTACCTCTAATTGACCTTCTAGCGAGGTTAGCGGCGTTCTGAGTTCGTGTGAAGCATTTGATACAAAACTTTTTTGGGTTTCAAATGCGTATTGTAACCTGTCGAGCATGCGATTAAAAGTAGTCGCTAATTGTTGTAGTTCATCTTGCTCTTGACTTTCCCCAATTTCAACCCTTGCACTTAAATTTGATGCAGTAATGTTATCGACCTGACTTACTACTTCTGCGATAGGACGTAACACCCTGTCTGCAAAAAAACGCCCTAAACCAATTACAATCAAAATAAAGACAAACCAACCAATCAATAAAATCAATTCAAGGTTTTGAAGTTTCGAAAAGCCATATTTATCAAATCCAGAAACGACAATTACATAAGTGCCGTTGTGGTCTTTATAGGTAATGCCTATGGCTTCTTTTTCTTTTTGTTCAAACCTGTATTCTTTTTTCTTCTCAATTTTGGCAAGGATACTGTTGTCTATAGTAAGTTTTTCTACTCCTGTATTAAAAATCTCTTTATGATTTAGGAAAATGACGACATGCTCATGGTACAATACTGATTTGTCTTTCGCATTTAGTAATTTTAACAATCCCGGATCGGCATCTTCCACTTCTACAATAATCTGTGCCGTCGTTAATGCCCTTATTTTAAGACGTTGGGTGAAATCTTTTTCACGGTATTGCGCATAAAAAAAGTAGATTGACAATGAAAAAACCAACAATAAGGCACCAACAATAATCGCAAAAAGATAGGTAAGTCTATTTTTTATTTTCATTGCTGATGCGATTAATTTTGTTTTAGTGAAACTTGTTTTACCTGGCCACTTGTACCCAGCCTTTTAATTTTTGTTGACGGTCGCTTAACTTTGCCCGATTGGTGTAGGTTACTTCGGCATAATAATAATAGATTCCATCGGAAAGGGTTCCCGGATTCCAGTGTATATTGATGTCCATGATATTGGAAGATTCAAATACTTTTGCTCCCCACCTATTGAATACCGAGAATTTTACACTTTCAACAAAGCGTGGTGGAAACAATGGAATCAACAAATCGTTGTTGTCGTCGTTGTTTGGGGTAACGATGTTGGGCAATTCAAAACAAGGACATACATCTTGGCAAACAATATTACTTGGTTCTCCTTCTTCATCATTAAAATTGACTGTTTTAATGGCATAACAGCCCGCAAATGAATTGAGGTTGGGATGCAAAAATATACTGTCGGAGGTAAATCCTATTTTGTTAAATGCGGCCTTGTCATTTTCTGCATAATAAACCGAAAAACCTTTAGGTTGGTCACAAACAGTTGTTACGGGCATTTTCCAGTAGATAAAATTTTGGTAAGGCGGATTAGGGAAACTTTCTTTGCAGGTATAATTCGCACAAATGCTTTCCTTAATACCTATTTGTACCGCTGGTTTTGAACCGAATTTTGGTACATCACATACTTGTTGTGATGCGTTTACGATAGAATCTTCCCCTAAATTTACGCAATATCGACCTACACTTTCCACTAGAAAACAAGCCGTATCGCAATTTTTAAGATTGTTGATTTCAATATTGCTCAAGGTATCTGTTTGTGGAACAAGTTTTTGAATCAATGCTTTGGTATTGGCATTATAGATATTATAATGATTGACGATAAAATGTGGTTTTTCAGTAATTTCTAGTAAGATTTTACCATTGTTCGCTTTTGTTTTTAACAACACATTAGAAGCGGGTTCTGTTTGTCCCACATCAATACCATTTGCTTTAAACTTGAGCAGGTATAGGTACAAAGAATCTTTGGTATTGGCTTGGTCTACATAAAAGGTGTCAAGCAGTTGATGAGCACTGAGGGTAGTAATGAGTCGATAATTATTGCTCGACAGTCCGGAGCTTCTGAACAATTGGTATTCAAAAGGTGGCACTAGGCCTAAGGTATCAAAAGGTTTAACCCAAGATATTTTTATTTTTCCAGCGGTACCCGTTTCAGTAACAGTAATTTGTTTGATTAAGGGCACATTTGGTGAAAACATTATGCCCAACGGTTTCGGCGCAATGGCTGCTCCTCCACCAAGACTTTTGTCATTTGACCTTGGTTTAATGGTATAATAATAATAGGTCCCAATTTCCAAGCCTTTCCCTCCATTGTCGTCAATGAAAACAGAATCAGTGATGGGTACACTGGCAATTAATTCTCCCGATAAAACACTAGAACGTCCTGCATTGCAATCGTTGTTTGTAAAAAGCGAGTCACATTCTTGCCTATAAATTTCAACCACTGCTTTTATTGGGTCTTGAAATTTGGCTGCATTACACGTTTTGTAATAAGGATCCCAGGTTAATTTTGATGATTTCCCTACTGCCGCAACTTTAAAATTGGTTGGTTGTGGCGCATTGAGTTTAATGCTTAATGTTTTAAAGTCGTATAGTTTTTCTCCTGCCCCTGTAGGAGGATAGTCTTGTGCTTGAAAATTAAACAAATAGGGTTGGTCTTGGGCATCTCCACAAGTCGGTTGCCAATTGAGTTGTGTGGTGGAAGGTGGTGGGAAATAGATGATATTTGTTTTTAATACGGCTTTACCGTTTACCACTTGTGAGCCAAACATATCTGTTGAAATAGAATTGCCATCTGGGTCAGATGTAATAATGTCAAGCATTAATTTATTGCCTGTAGCAATAAGACAAGTATCGTTTGGTAATTTTAATTTGGGTGGTTTGTTTTTGCCATCTTTCACCACAATTTGCATGTCTCTGATGATGTAACCAATTCTGATACCGTTTCTAAATTCCGATACCCTAATGGCAATATTGTAAACCCCCGCTTGTCCTGGGGTATCCCAGGTGATATCCCCTGTTTTGGCATTAATGCTAAATGTGCTTGCACCGCCACTCAGTGATTTGCCGTTAAATTTGGTGTCGTCTGGGTTTGTGTAACCGTCAACATTTTTACCTTTCCCTTGTTTGGTAGGGATAATGCTAAAACTTAAACTGTCCCCATTAGGGTCATAAGCGCCTGTATTGTAGGTGTATAATTGCCCGGCATTAGCATTGTCTATTGGAGGAATGGTGAGTATTGGAGAATCGTTGATGCCTCTAAATGGATCAATGTTGATCAAGGTTTCGATATACAAAGGTGTATTTACCGAATTGTCCATGTTTAAAATTTCACTTACCCTATTATTTTCGGTATAACTCACATAAAAGGTGCCTACTTGTTGGTATAAATGGCTAAAACTATAGGTTCCTTTTACCACACCTACCGAAACGTCTTCTAAGGGTTTTATTCTAGTGGTGGTGGCGGTGGAATTGTCTCCAAAATCTAACGTGGCATAAGTTGTAGAGATATAACTACTATTGTTGATCGAATCCACTCTCGTTTTATCATAATATACATATAAAGTGAATGTATATTGCTTAGGATCTGCGGGGTCTCTAATGACTTTAATGTCTGCCGCTTTAATGTGTGTTGCCAAGCAATTGGTCACATTGGCCAACATCGTAATTAATCCGAAAAATAAAATGATGTAAAGTTTTCTCAAGGGATAATTATTCAAATTTTAATACTTACAAATCTACTCTAAAGCAACAAAAACACTTTAGAATTAACAGCTTTTTTTTTGATTTATTGTGGTGTTTTCCAAAAGATAAGCAATTGGTGTTTGTATAGGAGTTTATCCTTCTTTATTGGTCTTGTGTATTAGTAGATTTTATTTAGCTTTGAATTATCATTTAGATTTATGGCGATGAAACCTTCCAAGTACACAATTATTGAAGTAGCTTCCGAATTAGGAGCGGGTAAAAGAGGAACAAGTTTGGCTTATGCTGCTTTGCGTATTGCGGATGCAGAAAGACCACATCAGGTGATTGGCAAAATTCCCCATCAAAAAGCGGTAGACCACAATCATTTAATTGGTACAAAGCCTGCATTTGAACATGCAAAATACATCAGTGATTTAACCCTTGTGAATGAAAATATTTGCTTTGAAGTAGAAGCTGTTTTAGCTACACAAAAGTTTCCTATTATTATTTCTGGAGACCATAGCAACGCCATTGGAAGCATAGCAGGGGTGAAAAATCATTTTCATGACAAAAAAGTAGGGGTAATCTGGATTGATGCCCATGCCGATTTACATACGCCATTTACCACTCCGTCTGGTAATTTACACGGTATGCCTGTGGCGGTTTCTTTGGGTTTAGATAATTTGGATAGGTCAAGAAATCAAATTGATGAAGATTTAATTCCGCATTGGGAAAAATTAAAACGCATCGGCAATAGAGAGATTAGTCCAAAGATTGATCCTACTGATATGGTGTTTATTGCCTTACGTGATTTTGAAATTCAAGAATATTTTTTAATTCATGATTACAACATGAAAACTTTTCAACCTTTTGATATCAAAAGTCTTGGTATTGAGGATGTCATTAAGTTGACTATTGATTACTTAAAAGATTGTGAGGTGATTTACATTTCTTTTGATGTGGATAGTTTAGATACGTCTATTTCGGTAGGTACTGGTACGCCAGTCTATAATGGTTTACAGGTGGCAGAAGCCAAACAATTGCTTGCTGCTTTTATGCATTTACCTCAAACCAAAGCCTTAGAAATTACAGAAATTAATCCTTTATTAGATAATAATAATAAAATGGCAAAAGTAGTATTGGACATTTTAGCAGAAGTACTCTAATGACTTCCATACCAAAAGGCATATACCAACATTACAAAGGCAAATACTATGAAGTGATTGATGTGGTTCACCATAGCGAAACTTTAGAAGAATTGGTGCTTTACAAAACTTTATATAAAACCGAGATGTATGAAGAGGGAAAATTATGGGTAAGGCCTATTAAAATGTTTCTGGAAAGAATATACCTTGAGGGTAAAATGATAGACAGATTTAAATTTATCAAAACCCAAATTTGATAATTGCTTTCTATCAAAACCCAATTTATCAATCTTTTATAATCAACCTTTTATACCATGAGAATCGTAGCTGAAATCACCGACAAACCTTGTCGAATAACCATTTTTAATTGGAATAATAAGTATATTCTTAAATTAGAATATGGCAATTATGAACAAACCTACAAAGTTTCTGCGCTTGATTTGGGTGGTGATGAAGATATTAAAAATTGCTTAAGCGATAATTTTATTAACAAAGTAATGCATCGCTTTATGGCGATGGAGAGTGATTTGATGGAAGAATTAAGTCTTTAAAAATACGTTTTACTGCAAACCACGAGTTTGCAGTAAAACGTTCAGGGCTTAATTCTTAATTATTTTTATTGTTTTGTCACTGCTATTACTTGTTATTTTTAAGATGTAAATACCTGCATTTAAAAACGATACATCAATAGAATGTTGAATATTGCCTGCTGAAGTTGCTTCATTTGCTGAGCTAAATATTTTTTTTCCATCGATACTATACAAGGCCATCTGTATAGTTGGAGCGGTATTATTTAGCTCTACATTAAGGATGTCGATGACTGGGTTTGGTGAAATGGTAATGTCTAATGGGTTTAAATGTTCACTAATACCTTCCACACAAGCCAATGCCGTTGTATTATTCGACACGGGGCTTAAGCCACTCCAGCCTACCCAATCGTGTATGCCAACACCTGCATAAGAAATATTGCTACCAAAAAGGTCAGTATGTTGTACCATGCCATAGTTGGCTGCCGGTTTCGTGTTTTGAGGTGGGGTGTCACAATACGAAACATATTGGTCAACCAAACAATGTGTTTCAATGGCAGACAATACCCTTGGCCTTTGCCCATCCGCCAATGTGTTGGCGTAGTCTAAATGGTCTTTACACATCAAGCTTACTTTGCTGTTTACGTTGGTATGGTACGACATAATTACATATTCATCTACGTAGTCCATGAGTGCTTTACAGAGTTCTTTTTTTACGCCTTTGTAATAAGAGTACAAGGGCGTTTTTTGATTTCCCATGGCGGCATGCGTATAGCTAAGTCCTGTTATCCAGCTCATTACTGCAATGCTGTATTGAAGCCCGGCATTGTGACACAATACTGCTGCATCATGGGTTTGTTTTACCCAATCGGTACAAATACTGTCTCTGTCTTGACGCTCTGTTGATCTCCAAAAACCTGAACCTGCGGTGGTGCTTAAGCTTGCATCAGTGGAACCATAATGAAAAACATCGGCATTGGCCGGTGACACACAATCTCCACTCATGTCTTGAAAAACAAATTCATTGTCGCCAGCAAAGCCATAAAATTTTTGCTTCGCTGTACTTTTGGTATTGTAAGTAATCACCGCATTGATGACTTTATAAAATCCACTTGGTCCACATTGGTCAGCAAAATAGCCTCTCCAACCATCCATTCCCCAAACCCTAATGCCATTACAACTGCATTGTTCAATAAATTTTTGAATGGCTACTTGTTTTCCGGTAATCGTTCCTGATTGCACATATAAATAAATATCTGTGATTGAACTGGCCACGGATTCATTTAAAACCTTGTTTTCTTCTGCCGTTACACCAATGATGTTGCTGGTATTCCAAATCCATAATGATTTCTGAAAGGTTTTTGCTTCGGAAACATGTACAATCATGAGCATCGCCATGCTGACTAAACTTAGGGGGAGGTAAATTAACTTTTTCATGCCTTTATGATTTAGGATAGGTTTTGCTTATTTCGTAAGTAAATGTAATAATAAAATACAATAAAAGCTTTCAATAGTTATATTTATTTTAAATAATAAGTAATTAAAAATATTTATATAGTTTTTGAAAATATATTATTGACTTATAAAAACATTATTTTTTTAACCATGCTTGTGTCATTCACTTGAATGTGGAGTAAATAGGTGCCGCTTGGCAAATTGTTTCTAGGCATAACTTCTTGGTAATGGCCCATCGTTACCATTTTATTTTGAACAATGCTGTTAATTTTAGCCCCCATAAGATCATATAGGTTTAAGTTTATGGTCGAAGTATTTGTTAAATTAAAATCAAGTTGGATGTAATCAATACCAGGATTGGGTGAAATATTGCATGTAGGTGCGGCATTTTTAGGATTGGTTACACTGTTGATAAGTAATGGTAGAAGGTCAAAATCGTCTGCACAAACTTGTGCTGTGCCAGATGCTCGGTACACAAATACTGTGGCACTGGTTGCAACGCTTCCTGTGGTGAAGCCTACCTGAAATTGTTTAAATGTGGTGCTTTTACAATTGGTTTGTATGGTGCTATTACCAAAATTTTTAACGCCCATTTGAATCGTGGTATTGTTTGAATTTACATAGCCACTAAACACATAAGCGGTGTTGGGTAGTAAGCCAGTTACAATTTGTTCTGCACCAGCTTCTCCATCTTTAAAAGCTATGCCATTA
>JBIKPL010000353.1:0-3570 GCA_044357485.1 Cytophagales bacterium | reverse complement strand
TAGAATCACTAGCTCTTAAGAATCGGATTTGAGCAAGTTGATCTGTTGTTAAATCAGTTGTTGTGTGGGTTTTAATTTTACCAGCAGTTCCTGTAGTACTATTAAAACTACCAGTCCAGCCAGTGATGGTTAGTGTTTTTCCAGCGGTCCAGGAAACACCACCACTTGGAGCAAATGTAAGCGTATGACTACCTGTGCCCAAGGCTATTGTACTATTGTCGCTTAAGGTTAACGTTCCTACTGTTTCGTTGAAACCTAAAGTCGAACCGGTGCGGAGTGTACCACCATTCATGTTCACAGTACTTGCGTCTGATATTTTATTATCCGCACCTAAACCCATGGTTCCTGATGTTTTAACAGTTATATTTTGCGCATGAACAGCAAAGTGCTGCAGTAAAAATGCTGCACATAATATTTTTATGGCTATTGGTTTCATAAACATATTTCCTTACTGTTTAGCTGTAACTTCTTCTTTTTTATTAAGCAACAAAAGCATAGCATTCATTTTGTTTTCTAAGTCAGCCACTTTTAATGCGTTTACTTTTAAAGCATCTATTGCTGATTTCTGAGATTCGTTTTCCTTTTTCTGTGCTTCTATGATAGCTTGTTGTGCATCTATTTGTTGTTGAAGGGCTCTCATGGATTCTACATACATAGCATCATAAGTACCATAAGCAGTTTGTAAATAACCTAAACTATCTTCTTCAACTAAAATGGGAAATACTTCCTGAATATTTTGAGCGGTAAACCCGTATTGTAATTGGGTTGGACGTTTAGAACCAGTAACCGTATCATTCCAATAATAAGTTATTCCTTTTAATGCTAACATTTTATCTAACACCGTTTTGCTATCCATTTGCTTAATATCCTTTTTTAATCGAGCATCTGAATTGGCCAACCAATCTCCAGCGGCAGTTTTACTTGCGGTACCATTCACTTCTAGGAGGTTGGTACTTGCCGTCATTCCGATTCCTACTTTTCCATTACCTTGTATTCGCATTAGCTCATTACTGGTAGTAGATGATGTACCAGCATAAAAAACATGATTATCGGTTGTTTCGGTAACTTGATACCTTAGTACGGCGGCATTAACACCAAACCCATAAATTTGATGATCATTATTCCCATTTTCGTATAAAACAATTTTTCTGTTTGCTACTGAATTTGCAAATTGTAAAGGAGCGTTGGGGGTTGCTGTACCAATGCCCACACCATTAGTTGTTCCATTCACAAAAAGCATATTGGCGTTTCCATCACTTTCCACTCTAAAATCTGTAGCCGCACCTGTTTCGTTAACAACAGTAGAGCCTTCAAGAATGGTTGTGCCAACAACGTGTAAATTGGTAGTGGGACTAGAAGTACCAATACCAACAAAACCTGTACCTGTTATTCGCATTAGCTCATTACTGGTAGTGGATGATGTACCAGCATAAAAAACATGCTTATCGGTTGTTTCGGAAACTTGATATCTTAGTACGGCAGTATTAATACCTAAACCCAAAAATTGATGATCATTATTCCCATTTTCATATAAAACAATTTTTCTACTTGCTAATGCATTTGCAAATTGTAAAGGAGCGTTAGGGGTTGAAGTACCAATCCCACAATTCCCCGAAGCATCAATGGTAAAACGGGTGTTGGTTTCAAGGGCGGAGGTGCCTATTTTAAATTTGTCGGCATCGGAGTTATCGATACCCATAGAAAAAGTGGTAGTGGTGTTTACTAATTGAAAGTTAATTTTAGGGTCGCCACCACCGGTGCAGACAATGTCGATAGCAGTTTTGTTGGCATCGCTGGATTGAACATCTAAGTCGTTGTCAGGCGAGGTGGTACCTATGCCTACTTGGGCATTTACCCCCCCCCATAAGAAACTGATAACCAATGCGCTAAATACGTTTTTTGTCAAGTTTGTTTTCATGGTTATGTAGGTTGAATGGTGGTTGTGCGAATTTATAGGGTCGTATGCTTTATTAAGCACTAAAAACAAACTTAACATTTTTTTTCTTTAATCAAAAACTTAACATTTTTTTTAACAGGGCAAACGCATTTAAATGTTTAGTCTACAAATTCAATGTAAAAAGCCTCCTCCCAAACCCAGCGCTACGCTCGTAACTTTCCACGCTCGTGCTCACTTATAAAGCAGAAGGGCTTTAGGTCCCGATAAAATCAAAATGTGGTATTGATAACGTGCTGTTTTCTTTGAATTAATTACGAAACTATGTCTGTTAAGCCTACAAAGCTGCTTCCATTTTCAACTGTTTTCTTTGAATTAATTACGAAACTATGATTAATGGACAGCTCCCTCTCCTTTGGAGAGGGTTGGGGTGAGGCTTTTGAGCTATTTTTTATTTTAATGCATTTGCCCTGAAGTTTATACTCTCATTTTTAAAGACAAGTGAAGGACTAAAAATTAACTTAAAAATTGAATTATTTTTTGAGTTACCTTGCCAGCACCGAGAGGTGGTTGGCAACCTTCGCTTACACAACGATTGCGATAGACCTATTATCCTCTATTTTACAAGTTATGAAACAACTATTGTTTCATCTCACGACACACCCAACAACGGGCAGAATATGAATATCAAAAAGGAGGCTTAGGTATATTAAATTTGTCTGGTTTATTTTAGGAATTACAGTAATTGATACTTATATTCATACTTCAAAACACATTTGCTAAATAAAAAAGATATGAGTATTCAAATCATACAAGGGGAAAATGGACAGCCTGCTGGAGTTTTCATTCCTATAAATGACTGGGAGATCATGAAAAAAGAAAATAAGAATCTCGAAGCATGGGAGGAACAAAAAAAACAAACTGTGCCTTCTGTGGCTTCTTTAAGAGGTAAACTAAATTTATCTCAAGAGCAATACGAAGATTTTCAACAACATATTAAACATTCAAGAAACGAATGGAAGTAAAATATTTACTCGATACCAATACTACAATTGATTATCTTGACAATAAATTACCGATACATTCGACGGAACTAATAGATAAAATTACGATTTACATTTCTGTAATTTCAAGAATGGAACTACTCGTTTGGCCAAATGCTTCTATTGACCATTTGCAGATACTTAATTTATTTATCAAAGCTTCAGTTGTTTATAATCTCGATGAAGCCATTATTCTCAAAACAGTTGAACTTAGGAAAACCTACAAAATAAAATTACCTGATGCCATAATTGCTTCTACAGCAATTATACATGGTTTAATTCTTATTTCTAGAAACTTGAAAGACTTCAATAAAATAACCGACTTAAAAACTATTGACCCGCATCTAATAAAATCGTAAACCATTTTTTTTACCTGCAGTCGCTAGGCAGGAGCCTAGCGACTGCGGGAGCAGCAAAGTGTTGCAGTAAAAACACTAAACTTAATATTTTGATGGCTGTTGGTTTGATAAACATACTTCCTTACTGTTTAGCGGTTACCTCTGTTTTGGTATTAAGCAACAAAAGCATAGCGTTCATTTTGTTTTCTAACTCAGCCACTTTTAATGCGTTTACTTTTAAAGCATCTATTTCTGCTTTCTGTAACATAGCTTCTGCTTTTTGATCATCTATTTC
>JBIKPL010000354.1:0-3570 GCA_044357485.1 Cytophagales bacterium | reverse complement strand
CATGGTGACAGTGGTTTAACAGGAAGAAAAATTATTGTAGACACCTACGGTGGAAAAGGTGCTCATGGCGGTGGCGCTTTTTCAGGTAAAGACCCCTCAAAAGTTGACCGTTCTGCTGCCTATGCCGCTCGTCATATTGCCAAAAACCTTGTTGCTTCAGGTGTTGCTTCCGAAGTATTGGTGCAAGTAGCCTATGCAATCGGTATTGCAAAACCAGTATCGGTAAATGTAAACACTTATGGTACCGCTAAAATAGCTTTATCTGATGTTCAAATTGCAACCGTAGTAGATCAACTGTTTGATTTGAGACCTAAAGCGGTAGTAGATAGATTTGGACTTAAAAACCCAATTTATTCTGAAACAGCAGCTTACGGACATGTAGGAAGAGAATCATACGAAAAAGAAGTACCTGTAAACTATGTTTCTATTAAAGAAGAAAATGGCGTAACAACAGAAACACGTAAAGCAGAAATGAAGAAAGTGGTATTCTTTGGTTGGGAACGTTTAGATTACGTTGATCAATTGAAAAAAGCTTTTAATATCTAAACCTTCAACAATTTCATTACCTTAAAAATAAAGGGCTTTCAACATTGGAAGCCCTTTATTTTTTACCACCAAATCAATGTAAATACTCAATGGTATTATCCTTTAGATAGCCCATTAAATGTGTGACTGAATTATTTAAAGCACCAACCAAAGTGGCTTGAAAATCAAAAAAGGCAACAGCATCTTTACCCTTTACAATCAACTGCAACAGTTCTTTTTGATCGGCACGTCGAATAATTTTAACCCGATAATTTACAATACAATATTCGGTACTACCACCACCTCCACCATAAGGTCCTCCCCCACCATGAAATACATATTCATTTGAAATCTCAATTTTATAAACCAATAAAATATAGGCTTCGGACATACTCGACAAATATGCTTGTTTCTTCGTTGTAAAAACAGAATCGTTGGCAAGAAAAGCATTTAACATAAATTTAGATGCCAAAGAATCGGCATTATTGGCCACTATGGAAGGGAAAGTCAATTTCAATTGCAAGCCTACTTCTTCTGTCAATTCTTTTGCCATTTGACTACCGGTACCAAAGCGTTTCTCAAAAGCCTTGTTAAATTCAGTCACATTGATACGATCATCAATCATAACCCTAACAGAACTTTTGCTTAAAGAATCAGAATAGTATTCGGGAGAGACGTAATGGGGCGTCACAAATTGTTGCATACAAGAGCATAACAATAAACACCATCCAACAAAAAAACATTTACAAATATTAAACCTCATCCTCAAAACAGTTAATCCTTATGCATAAAAAACGCATGTCATAAAGATACAAAGACTAATTTAATATTTTAAAATTTGAATTATGATTATACAAAATACAAATAAAAAAAAGATGTAAATACGCTTGAATAAGTATACATTTACAACATGAAATTAGCAACCGCTATATTGGCCCTATTTTTTTTAATTACGGGATTTATCCCTAGGGCAGATTATGCAGAATTGTCTAAATTACCTACCCTACTTACCCATTACGACTTTCATGTCTCTAGCGGAGATAAGTCAATGTCATTTTTAGCATTTTTAAACCTTCACTACAATGATACTACCCACAATGAAGATGGTACCAACCATGATGATCTCCCATTTCACCACCATGACCAATGCGCTGGAGGAATTTTAATATCAACCATTTCAACTTTACATTTTTCATTTATCAACACTACTAATATTGAGTTCTTTTTTCAATTTTCACATACGAATGTATTTATGAATGCCTATTTTGGCAATATTTGGCAACCTCCCTGTATCGTTTAAATTTAAAACGATAGTCATCATCCTTCAGCAAACTGTAGCAAATAACTATTGCAGCTAGTTTAAGTATTGCTTAGCGTAATGCTTTCAAAGCAATACCTAGAATTGACATTTGCGTCCATTCAATTTGCCATCATAACTATTGCATAGACTTCAAAACTTCTGAGATAAAATAATTTATCGCATCAAAAATCTATTCATTCATTATTAACCAACAAATCCGTGGATAAAATTATTCATTTCTCGATACACAACAAACTCGTTATCGGCTTGTGCGTGTTGGGGCTTATTGCTTGGGGAACCTATTCTCTGACCAAATTACCCATCGATGCCGTTCCAGACATCACCAATAATCAAGTACAAGTAATTACAGTAAGCCCTTCCCTTTCGGCGCAAGAACTTGAAAGACTGATTACATTTCCAATCGAAATTGCAGTAGCCAACATTCCGGGTATTAAAGAAGTACGCTCGATATCTCGTTTTGGATTATCGGTAGTCACTATTGTTTTTAACGACAACGTGGATGTATACTGGGCAAGGCAGCAAGTGACAGAACACATGAGTGAAGTACAAAACAATATTCCCAAAGGGATAGGAACGCCACAACTAGCGCCAGTAACAACTGGTTTAGGAGAAATATACCAATACACCATACGGCCAGCCAAAGGATTTGAAAAAAAATACGATGCAACCGAACTTAGAACTATCCAAGATTGGATTGTTCGTCGTCAATTAATGACCACTCCAGGCGTGGCAGAAGTAAGCAGCTTTGGTGGTTTTTTAAAGCAATATGAGATTGCCATTGACCCTATTCAACTCAAAAGTTATAACATAAGCATCAGTGATTTATTTACGGCCTTAGAAAAAAACAATCAAAACACCGGAGGGTCTTACATCGACAAAAAACCAAACGCTTATTTTATTCGCTCAGAAGGATTAGTTGGTTCCCTTGCTGATATCGAAAAAATTGTAGTTAAAATAAGTGACAACGGTCAACCTATTGTGATTAAAAACATTGCCGAAGTAAGACTCGGCCATGCCGTAAGATATGGGGCAATGACCTATAATGGAGAAGAGGAAGTCGTAGGCGCCATTGTGATGATGCTAAAAAACGAAAACTCCTCCAAAGTAATTAAGGCGGTAAAAAACCGAATTGAAATCATTAAAAAAACGTTACCTGAAGGCATAATTATAGAGCCATTTCTTGATCGCACAAAATTGGTAGACCATGCCATTGGCACTGTTTCCAAAAACTTAATCGAAGGCGCATTAATTGTGATATTTGTTTTAGTAGTGATGTTAGGAAATTTCAGGGCAGGACTCGTCGTGGCTTCAGTAATTCCACTAGCCATGTTATTTGCCATTTCCTTAATGAATGTATTTGGTGTTTCAGGTAACCTGATGAGTTTAGGGGCCATTGATTTTGGTTTAATCGTAGACGGTGCCGTAATTATTGTAGAAGCGACGATGCACCATATTGTTTCAGGCAGAATGGGTAAATCGTATGAAATGACACAACAAGAAATGGACGAAGAAGTGTACATTTCTGCCACCAAAATAAGAAGCGCTGCAACTTTTGGCGAAATCATTATCTTAATCGTATACCTCCCTATTTTAGCCTTATCAGGCGTAGAAGGAAAAATGTTTACGCCAATGGCACAAACCGTAATTTTTGCCATTTTGGGAGCCTTCATACTCTCCTTAACCTATGTACCCATGGCTTCTGCATTATTTTTAAACAAAAAAAT
>JBIKPL010000352.1:0-3573 GCA_044357485.1 Cytophagales bacterium | reverse complement strand
TTATGCCGGAAATGTGACCTATAATGCTTTTGAAAATTTTGCATTGACGGGTACTTATTCCAATTTTAACCATTCTACCTCTCCTCAAATGATTACCAAAGCCGATTCTATTAAATTGGTTCAAATTAATCATAATACTTCTGTGGCTGCCAATTATAGTTTTGGGAAAAACAATTTGAAACATGCGGTGATGGCCGCAGGTACTTTTCAAAATGTACAAGACATCAAAGAAATTTTTAACCAACAATTGATGACACCCAATGAGGTGACCAATTATTTAGGAAATTATAGTCTTACCATCAACGATATTCAATTGACTTCTGCTGTATCAATGATGTATAATAAAGTTGATGCGGCAGGTATAGTCGTTACTTCTGTTGGGCCTTCACTTAATGTGAGTAAAAAACTCTTGCAAAAGAAACTTAATTTGAGCTTTGTTTCTACGTATTTAGCCAATGAAGAGGCGCTTGCAAAATTTGCCGTTACCAATTATAAACTTGGGGCGCAATACAAACAGGGTAAACATCATGCACTAAAGGCTGAAATAGCCTTGGTAAACAAACATATCACCAAAGGAGAAGGAGAATCTTTCAAAGAATTTCTCGGAAAATTATCCTACGATTTTAATTTCTAAAAATATAAAATGCTAGTAAGCAAATACAACATAGTAAATGTAATGGTTTTATTATGCCTCTTATTGGGTATAAATAATGCCTTGCATGCCCAAAATACAAGAACTAATCTTGTGCTAATGCCCGTGCAAGGTTTTGCTACATTGGCTCCTCCATATTCTCCCTATATCAGTGAATTGTATGAAACGGGAAGTTCAAAATTTGCGACAACCCTTACTTTTAAAGATTTAAGTGAAATCTCCGTAGAGGTACGTTTTAAATTAATCGTTACCCGTGATAACCAAGACATCATGGTGACGAAAGATAACTTTTATCCCTTAAATAGGGTTTCTTTAACTGCTGGTGTGCCTCATCGTGTGGCAGGAGAAGATTGGGCTGAATATTTTAATGCCAACAATTTAGTGATATCTGCCAGCGATCGCCAGTCTATTGTCGATAAAGGTATTTTGCCGGAAGGGTTTTATACTTTTAGTATTGTGGTGTTGGATTTTAATTCGGGTAAAGAATTGTCAAGTCCAATAGCCATTTCAGGTAATTTCTTACTTGGCGGTATTCCTCAATTGATTGCGCCTAAGGGCAATTATATTGTGCCTTATGCTCCTCAAAATATTATTTTTCAATGGGTGATGACTGCTCCTCCATTGTTTCCCGAAAATACGGAGTATGTATTGAGTATGTATGAACTCACCAATCCTGGCGTAGCCCCAGAAGTGGCAGTTCAAAATGGTAATGTGGTGAAAACTTTTGAGAGTGAGCCCACTGCTCGCGCGATGTTTGTGTACGATGCTTCGGCTCCTTCTTTAGAGATAGGGAAAAAATATGTGTACTATGTGAAAGTACAAGATAAAACGGGCAAAAGTGTCTTTAGAAATGATGGTTTAAGCGAGCCCTATTGGTTTGTATATGGCTTTCCGGAAGGAGGGAAAATAGCCCTAACTACGCCGGAAGATAAATACCAATACAACCTGAGCGACAAACAACTGTTTGAATGGGAGGTGATTGATAACAAAGCAATCCCTACACAACCAGTAAGTTACTACCTGAAAGTGGTGAAGTTGACCTCTGAAGACCAAGATTTAGCAGAAGCATTGAAACTCAATGAGGCCGTTTATGAAGAAACCTCTAAAGCGTCAACCAGTAATTCAGGTTGGTCGACCATCGTTAAGTCGTCCTTTGAACGCGACAAGTGGTTTGCTTGGGAAGTAAAAGCCTATTCAGGAGAGCAAATGGTGGCGCGTAGTGAGATGCGAAAATTTAAAGGGGCTCCTTTGTTAGACAAATTTACCGTTGGAAACCATGAGGTGGTTGTAGTAAGCACGTCAAATACCGATTTGTCGAATTTGTCTGGGGTTGGAATTGTGAAATTGGATGCCAAAGGAACCACCACGGCGGAGATAGATTTTAAAAATATCCACATTATTAAAAAAGGAAACCTATTCCAATTGGAATCTGGTACTTTATACAAAGACATTGTCAATGGTACGCCTATTGAAATTTTACCCATTAACAAAGACCTAAAGCCTGTTACTTATACCCCAACAGCAGTTAAACTTGATAAAACAGCTTTGTATTTAAGGTCCGACCTTAGAATTCCAATCGATATGGTGTTGGATGAAGAAGATCCTAAGATTGTCATCAAAGACAAATGGGTAAATTACAATTCTTATTATTTAAGAGGCGGAATCAATATTGGTGGCGATTTTGAATTAATGGAACCTCTTAATTTTAAAATCACCCTCGATACGCTTTCTTCTTTGGTAATAGGTGGTGCCGGTTATCAATTGTTTTATTATGGCCATGTTTCTCTACCTGAAAATACCAAAAATGTGGATGGAAAAAGAATTCAGGTGCCTTTTAAAAACATACAAAGGCTTAATTATTTTGAGCTCGATGATGAGTTGATGTCATTGAATTTTGAAAGTTATCGCCCCGTAAGCAATATTGACCAAACCGTAAAGCCTCATAAAATTATTTTCGACTTTTCAGATAATGACTCTCCGGGTAGTTTTGACAAAGATTGGAAAGGTTGTTTTGTGTCGTCTTATACCCTTAACCATCAACCCAAATTAGATAAAACTTCGGGAAGGGTAACTTTTACCGAAGAGTATAACAAAGAGGTGGATTTAAATGTATATGCCAATCTTAAAAACTGGTTTACCGGATTGGGTTTACAATATGTAAGCGAAGAGGATTTTGGCAATAGCTTTAAAACCAATTTCAATACTTTTCCTTGTACGCCTTCTGTTTTTAAATTTGAAGTCGAAAATTCTTTGGTCAAAGAAGGAGAATTTAGAGGGCAAATTAAAATACCGGTGGTGAGTGATTCACGAGATTATGAAGTGTATTCTAAAATCAACAATGATGGCTTTATTGATGGCTTTTTGGCCGATGACTTAAGCAATCAAAAAATATATTTCAGCAAAGATGCTCTAGAATCTAAGGCTGAATTAACCATTAAAAGATGTGTTTTTGCCAATAACGATCATTTTGACATGACCGTTGACATTGCTGTTCCTTATATTAAGGTGAAGGTCGAAAATGTTCCTGAATTTAAAGCATACGGAGATTATCAAATTGGATTTGGAAAACGAAATGGGATCGCCGAATTTTCGGAGCAGGTCGTGGGCAAGTATGATAATTTATTTGATTTAGTTTTTGAAAATTTTGGTACTGCTTTTCAAGGTGGTCGTTATGTTTACTATGCCGCAACCACCGTCAATATGTCGCAAGATGTAACGTCTCCTACTGATGGGCCAGTGAAAGTAAATATTTTTGGAACGCAAAAAACCGATGAAAGTTTAGGGATTAAAAATGATTATACCTCGGCACCTGTCGTGCCAATTCCTGTGGCGGTTACTACTGCTCCTCCTGCACAAGTGCCCTTGGTGGATTCTATTTCATTTAAACTTGAATGTTGCATCGCCAAATTGGAAGGTAAAGT
>JBIKPL010000351.1:0-3583 GCA_044357485.1 Cytophagales bacterium | reverse complement strand
AGACCTAATCCAAAAACTAGAATTAAAAGAGTATGTTTTCCATAAAGTAGATTTTCAAGGACCTTCAAATTTTGGTAGCGATTATTGCTGGCTTGCACTATATCCTAATATTAAAAACTCCCATAAAGATGGATACCAATTCTTTTTAAAAATTGGTAGTAATTCAGAAGTTGGAATTGTAGCTGGTCACTCTTTAAAAAATGCTAAACCTAATAAGTTTGAAAATGTAACTAGTTATATAGATACAGTAAAATATTTTGAAAAAGTAAAAAGTGAAGTTGTAAAATTAAATAAAGAAAGTAGAAATTACTTCAAGTTTGCACCAGGAAGCCAAGCTTCTGAATGGGAAGAGTTTTATAATGATGGAATAGCAGCAATCGATTACAGTAATATCAATATTGGCGACCTAAATCAATTTGAGGATTACAAGGAAATGCATAAAATGGCAGGTTTTAGTGAGGAAGTTGTTTCAAATCAAGCTCAAAATCTATGGTTTTTCAAAACTGCTAACAAAGGAGATGTAATTTTTGCCAATAAAGGGGTTAATACGTGTTTAGGAATTGGAATTATAGATAGCGATTATTACTATGATAAAAATACAAATGGTTACAATCACAGAAGAAAAGTAAATTGGATTACCGAAAAAGTATATCAATACAAATCGCAAACTCTTAAAGATTACGCAACTCTATTCAGACCTGATACATTCAGTCCTACAAAACCTTGGGAATTCTTGTTAAGTGAATATGCTAGATTGTTTCCTGAATTAGTGCCAGTTTTTCAAAAACAAAACTTAATTTTCAATAGTAATCCAACTATTAAAGCAGATACTGTTATAGAAGATGAAGAATTAGACGAAAATGAAATTATTGAACCTATAAATTTTTGGTGGTTAAATGCTAATCCTAAAATTTGGAGTATTTCCAATAATAAGGAAGGTGAATTACAAACCTACACAACGCACAACGAAAAAGGAAACAAACGAAGAATATATAAATACTTTGAACAAGCAAAACCTGGTGATATTATCATCGGTTATGAAAGTACTCCAACAAAACAAATCAAGGCAATATACGAAGTTACTAAAGGCATTCATAATACTGATAAAGGCGAAGAAATTGAATTTGAATTAGTTGAAAAATTAGAAATACCAGTTAGTTGGAATGAACTAAAAAACAATCCTGCTTTACAAAACTGTGAAGTTTTTATAAATAATCAAGGAAGTTTATTTAAAATAACAGAAGAAGAATATGATATAATTCGCGAAGTAATAGACAATAAAAATATTATTAGCGAAAAACTATTGCAACACAGTAACATCAAGAAATACAAATTCTCTGAAGATGCTGATAAACCATTTATAAGTGAAGAACAGTTTTTAAAGTCGGTATCACTTTTAAAAAGAAAGAAAAATATAATTCTACAAGGTCCACCAGGAGTTGGTAAAACTTTCATCGCTAGAAAACTGGCGTATGAAATTATGCAAGAAATAAAAGATGCAAGTATCGAAATGGTGCAATTTCATCAATCGTACAGCTACGAAGATTTCATTCAAGGATTACGACCTACACAAAAAGGAGGTTTTGATTTAAAAGATGGTATTTTCTATACATTTTGTCAAAGAGCTTTAGCACATCCCGAAAGACCTTTCTTTTTTATTATAGATGAAATAAACAGAGGTAATTTAAGCAAGATTTTTGGTGAGCTAATGATGTTAATTGAAGCTGATAAAAGAGCCGAGAAATACGCTTTGAAACTAACCTATGCAGAAGACGAAGAAGACCGCTTTTTTGTGCCTGAAAATTTATACATTATTGGAACAATGAACACGGCAGACCGTTCACTGGCAATAGTAGATTATGCTTTAAGACGACGATTTGCATTTATAAGTTTACAACCAGATTATGGAGAGAACTTCCGCACTTTCTTAGCTGAAAATGGAATTTCAAATAGTATGATTGAACACATTAGTTCATCAGTATTTAAAGTGAATGAAAAAATCAAGGCAGATAGTAATCTTGGAGAAGGTTTTCAAATTGGACATAGTTATTTTTGTAATTTCAACAATGGTGAAGATGAAAATATATGGTGGCAAGAAATTATCGATTTTGAATTAAAACCTTTACTAGAAGAAATATGGTTTGATGAATTGAATAATGTTTCAGAAATGATAAGATTACTTTCAAAATAACAATGCAAATTCCAATTGAAAATATATACTATCTTTTATGCTATGCTTGGAATAAGTTAGAGGAGAAAGAGCGTGTAAACGTGTCAGTTGATGATAAAACAGAGTTACTTGACCTGTTTGCTAAAATTCTAATTAACGGAACTAAAATACTACTCAAAAGAGGTATTGATCGGAGTTACATAGATTTCACAGATGAAATCGCAGGAGTTAAAGGGAAAGTACAAATCAGTCAGACTTTAAAAAGTAATTTACTTTTCAAACAAAGGACAATTTGCACTTTTGATAGTTTTTCTTCTAACATTTTAACGAACCGAATTTTAGTTTCTACAATATATTCATTATCAAGAACCAAAGGGCTTGATAAGGATTTAAAAAAGGAATTAATTACGCTTCAAAGAATGTTTTCAGAGGTTGATTTAATTCAGATTAACAATTCTCTTTTCAGTCAAATCAAGTTAAATCGAAACAATCGTTTTTATGGTTTTTTGATGAATGTTTGCCAGATAATCTATGAAAATACCTTGCCATCTGAAGAACAAGGAAATTATAAATTTACAGATTTCACAAGGGATGAACGTAAAATGAACCAACTTTTTGAAGCATTCATTAGAAACTTTTATCGTATCGAACAAAACAAATACAACATTGTAAAAAAGGAAACTATCAATTGGCTATTTGAATGTGATGAAGTAGATAGTTTTCAGTTCGTTCCAAAAATGGAAACCGATATTACATTAGAAAATAACTCCGACAAAATCATTATTGATGCCAAATATTATAGAGAAACTATGATAATCAACTATGATAAAGAGAAAATTAAATCAAATAATCTTTATCAACTATTCAGTTACTTATTAAATCAAGAAGATAATACACCAAAAACAATAAATGCCAAAGGCATACTTCTTTATCCTACAATCGAAAAGGATTATGATCTACAATACAAGTACAAAAACCATAAAATAGAAATCAGAACTATAAATCTAAATGCAAACTGGAAACTGATTTCAAACCGCCTAAAAGAGATTATTGATTTGAATGTTTTATAGCTAAATTGAATTAATATTAAAAAAGCAATTATCTCATTCATCTGCACAAAATCCTCGTTTAGTCCAAGTATTCCTAAACTCACATCTTTGTTTGCTTCATTTCGCTAATTTCATTTTTTAAACAACATTTTGTACCTTTATTTCTGATTTTTAAAGAGGTATTTTTTATGGAAACTATCGAATTAACTAGAAAAGAACTATACGATATCGTGTGGTCAACAACACTTTCAAAGTTGACAGAGCAGTATGCCTATACAAATGACGGCATAAAAAAAATTTGCAAACAATATGAAGTCCCAATGCCTGATGGTAGTTATTGGTCAAAACTCAAATTCAATAAAAA
>JBIKPL010000082.1:0-9683 GCA_044357485.1 Cytophagales bacterium | reverse complement strand
TCCTATGCCTCTCCACGATGCACACTTAGGGGGTTTTTTCTTTTTATACCTATGGGAAAGCAAGTTTATACCAAAATACCTCTTTCATTTCAAGAACAGATAGACTTATTGAAAAATAGAGGCTTACTTATTCCCAATGAAGATAAAGCATTAAGACATTTACAAGGAATAAGTTATTATAGGTTAAGTGCATATTTTTTGCCCTATCAATTGGTTAAAGATACTTTTAATCCTGGAACTACATTCGAACAAATTATTGATACTTACACATTTGATAGAGAACTCCGCTTATTGGTTTTCGATTGCATTGAGCGAATTGAGGTTGCTATTCGCACGCAATTTATCTATAAAATGGCAACTCATTATTCAGATAGTCATTGGCAAGACAAACCTATACACTTCATTACACCTTACTATAATAAAATCGGACATCTAGTTGACCCTTTTAATGATTTTCAAGCAATTATTTCAAAAGCAAAAACTGCTCGTACTCCTGAAGTATTTATTAAGCATTATGTAAATAATTATAGTTCACCAGCTAATCCTCCCAGTTGGATGTGTATGGAATTACTCACCATTGGTGAATTATCTCATTTATACAGAGGATTAAAAAATAATAGCGACAAAAAACAAATCGCAGATTTTTTTGATGTACATCATACGGTATTCACCTCATGGTTACATACATTAACTTATGTGCGAAATATTTGTGCTCACCATAGTCGACTATGGAATAGAGACTTAGCAATTGAGCCAGATAAATTAATTAAACCTAAAGGCAATTGGATTTCTCCGCCATTTCATAACAATAAAAGAGTATTCTACTTTTTGTGTGTATTGAAATATATGTTACAAAGAGCCAATCCCAATAATTCAATGAAAGAAAAATTGGAAGTGCTTTTTGCTAAATACCCCAATATTCCAATACAGTTTTTGGGAATTCCTTCAGATGGTAAAGGGAATTTATTAAATTGGAAAAACGAACCTATTTGGAAATAAAATATGTCCAAACAATCAGAACAAATACTTGAAGAACAATTAATCGCACAGCTTTCAAACATGGGGTATGCCTATGTGATAATTAAAGATGAGCAATCACTTTTACAAAACTTGAAAGGTCAATTAGAAAAGCACAATGGCATTCAATTGACTGATAAAGAGTTTGATAGAATAGTAAATATTCTCAGTAAAGGTTCTGTATTTGAAAAGGCAAAAACACTAAGAGCCAAACAACATATTGTTCGTGACAATGGTGATAACCTCTATTTTGAGTTTATCAATACTGATTTTTGGTGTCAGAATGAGTTTCAGGTAACAAATCAAATTACCATGGAAGGCAAGTATAAAAATCGTTATGATGTTACTTTGCTTATCAATGGTTTGCCCTTGGTTCAAATAGAATTAAAAAGAAGAGGTTTAGAATTAAAAGAAGCCTTCAATCAAATTAATCGTTACCAAAAACATTCATTTGGCACAGGTGCAGCCTTATTTCAATTCGTTCAGATATTCATCATCAGTAATGGGGTAAATACTAAATACTACTCAAATTTCGGGACTTCAAAACCAGAATTTACCCAAACATTTTACTGGACAGACGTTAATAACAAACGTCTAACCAATATCTTAAACGGTTTCACAAGCGACTTTTTAGAGCCTTGTCATATCTCAAAAATGATATGTAAATACATTGTTTTGCATGAAGGAAATAAACGCTTGATGGTAATGCGTCCATATCAGTATTACGCTGTGGAAGCAATTGTAGAACGTGTAAAAAACACCAATAAAGGTGGATATATCTGGCATACTACTGGTTCGGGTAAAACCTTGACTTCATTTAAAGCTAGTCAGATTTTAATGAATTTGCCACAAGTGAAAAAGGTGGTTTTTGTAGTAGATAGAAAAGATTTAGATTACCAAACCAGTAGAGAGTTTAATGAATTTAGCGCTAATAGTGTAGATGGCACAAACAATACACAAGATTTAGTTAATAAATTCGCCAACGATACCAAGCTAATTGTAACTACTATACAAAAGCTAAACAATGCCATACAGCCCAAATATGCTTCAAAAATGAAAGCATTAGAAAATGAGCCTATGGTATTTATTTTTGATGAATGTCACCGTTCGCAATTTGGTGATACACATAAAAACATCATGGCATATTTCAAAAATGTGCAATTGTTTGGATTCACTGGCACACCAATTTTAGCTGAAAATTCAGTTAAAAATGCCTTGGGTGAACGTACAACCACAGAATTATTTGGTGATTGTTTGCACAAATATGTAATCACTGATGCCATTAAAGATGAAAATGTTTTAAAGTTTGCCATTGAATATGTAGGCAGATATAAACAAAAAGATGGCCTTGCTACCAATATTGATATTGAGGTAGAAGACATTGATACTAGGGAATTAATGGAACATCCTACACGATTAGAAAAAATCGTGGATTACATCATTGCTCACCATGACCGTAAAACGCATAGTCGTAAATTTACAGGTATGTTTTGTGTGAGTAGTGTAGAAACATTAATTAAGTATTACGATATTTTTCAAGCCAAAAAAGAAGCTGGATTGCATCGTTTAAACATTGCAACAGTTTTTAGTTTTGCAGCTAATGAAGATGAATTGGATATTGGAAATATTGATAGTTTAGACTTAAATGAGGTTGCTGAACCACAAGCAAAATACAATGAACAAGCTCCAAGTAAGCACAGTCGTGAAAAACTAGACGAGTATATAGTTCATTTCAATAAAATGTTTGGAACTGGTCACTCTACAAAGGACACTCAATCATTTTATAACTATTACAATGATGTATCAAAGAAAGTTAAGGAACAAAAGGTTGATATATTGTTGGTAGTTAATATGTTTTTAACTGGTTTTGATAGCAAAGGGTTAAATACTTTATACGTTGATAAAAACTTGAAATACCATGGTTTAATTCAAGCTTTTTCAAGAACAAACAGAATCAAAGATGAATTAAAATCACAAGGGAATATTGTGTCATTCCGTAACTTGAAAAAAGCTACTGACGATGCAATTACTTTGTTTAGTAATAAAGATGCCATTGATGTTATCGTGATGAAGCCTTATGAAGATTATGTAGGCAAATTCAATGAAGCATTTGATGAGTTATTAAGCATTACTCCATCAGTAGAT
Organism: Cytophagales bacterium; assembly: GCA_044357485.1. Lineage (GTDB taxonomy): Bacteria > Bacteroidota > Bacteroidia > Cytophagales > UBA9547 > CALPQG02. The sequence continues at coordinate 6,521 of JBIKPL010000082.1, read as the reverse complement.
AGTGTAAATGAATTAAAGTCAGAAGAAGACGAACTTGCTTTTATCAAAGCTTTTAGAGATTTAATGCGTTTGAAAAACGTATTATCAGCCTTTGCAGATTTCAATTGGGATTCACTAGAAATGGATGAACAACTGTTTGATGATTATAAAAGCAAGTACCTAGATTTGCATACAAAGGTAAAAAAGGATAACGAAAAAGAGAAAGTTTCAATATTAGAAGATGTTGATTTTGAACTTGAATTGATTCATAGAGACGAAATTAATGTCAATTATATTTTACAGCTTTTGATTAAATTGAAATCAAAAGTACAAGGGGATGTTTCTAATTTTGAGAAAGAAATTTTTGGTTTATTAGGTTCTGAAGCAACATTAAGAAGCAAAAAAGAACTAATTGAAAAGTTCATAGCTGAAAATTTACCAGTTATTGAAGATACTGAAAATGTAACTGAAGAGTTTGAAAAATTCTGGAACGAGGAACAGTTAAAAGCCTTTAACAACATTGTTTCAGAAGAAAATCTTTCCAAAGACAAAACCGATAAGCTTATAGCAGAATACCTCTTCGCTGAAAAACCACCATTAAGAGACGAAGTACTCGACCTAATTGAAGGTGATAAACCAACCTTACTTGAACGCAAGAAAATAGGTGACAGAATCTTGAATAAGATTCTCGGCTTTGTGGAAACGTTTATTAATGGGATGGTTGGGTAGAATTATAAATACTTAATTATTTTAAAGTAATAAATAAAAACCTATTTTAACTTAAGTTATGACACAACACAATATTATTAGTTTTTGGAGAGATATTGAAATTTTTAATCTTCCAGATATGGATTATAGGTATCCAAAATATGAAAATGGAACAATACTTCCTTGGCAAAAAGAATTAAATTCAACTACTAAAAATAAGGTATCGAGTTATACAATATACTTTGGATGTTTTTCCAAATCTGAAATTATAAGTCAAATTGAAAAATTTTCTCATAAAGAAATCATTGACAATTCAGATTGGAAAGAACCTGTTTTGGGTTTTACTTGTTTAGCTGAAATTGTTTTGGATGAAAATGGGTGTCTTATTCAAAATGGTTATTTGCATGCTTCGTATTTATATGGTTTGAATTGTTTAGTAGAAAAAAAGCCTGTTTCTGATGTTGTTCAAAGATTAAATAATGTAATTGAAGAATTTCAATTAAGAAACCCAATCAAGTCACCAAACTTAAATGAAATTAATGTTCAAAATTCAAATTCATTAAATTGGGAAATATTAAATACTGAAATTATCTATTTAAAGAATATCACAAATGGATGGCTAACAAAAGAGATTTCAGTTTACATAGTTGAAAATGAAACACCCAAAGAAATTAATTTTTTAAACAGTTTTTACCTTGAAGAACTAAATCAGATTTACAAAAGTCCAGATTCATTTGGAAAAAGTTTAAATGAATATCTTTCTATTGATATAAATGAGACAAAAAGAATTGATGTAATAGAAGATAAAGAACAATTGTTATCAACCCTAGATCCAATAAATATACCTACAGGTCGATGGCCATCAAATATAAAATATGGTCTTTACACAGCTCAATTAGGTGCCGTTTGTACTGCATTGTATGAATTAAAAACTGTTGGAGGAATTAGAGGAATAAATGGCCCTCCGGGTACAGGAAAAACTACTTTATTAAAAGATATTATAGCTGATATTGTTGTTAATAGAGCTAAACGAATTTTGGACAATAATAATTTATTTTTAAAATATGAAAAAATTGAAAATGAAACTGGAAATAGTTATCATTTTTATAATGTTAACACAACTGTATTTTCAGATTGTGGTATTGTTGTATCAAGTAACAATAATACAGCAGTAGAAAATATAACTAAAGAACTTCCTTCATGTAAGAATTTAGTACCTGAATTAATAAAAAAAGGTTATTTTTCTGAAAGTTCTCAAAGATTAGTTGACGAACCAAGTTGGGGCGTATTAAGTGCAGCTCTTGGGAATAAATCAAACATTAACAATTTTATCAAAAATTTTTGGGAGAATGGTAAGTCTGCAAATGAAATTGGATTCAATAAACTTATCTGGTCTATTTATGACAATAAAAATAATGATAAAACTGATGAAATGAGAAGGAAATTTGACGAGGCAAAATCAAACTTGTCAAATTTGTTAAATAAATGGGAAGCATTTCAAAATGAAGCATCATATTTTCATCAATTGTTACCAACTCATATAAGTAACTTAAAGTTATTAAAAGTTATAACTTTAGAAATTGACAAACTTAATGAACAATTAAATATAGAATTAAAATTCTCTAATGAATATAACGACAAGTTATTGTCAATAAATCAAGAAATAAATCAGTTACAGAAATCAATCACACTTCAAAATAGTCAAAAGCCAACATTATTTTTTATACATAAACTTTTTAATACATTAATGTATAAAAAATGGAATCAATCAATTATTAATTATTTGGATGACTTACAAAAAATTAGTGTTGAACATTCAAATATTAAAGAAAAGTATAATGATTGTAAAAAATTAATTAAATCCTTATCTGATCAAATTAAATTAAAACAAATTAATCTAACTAAAGCAAAAAAAGAAATAAATGATTATGCTGAAGTGCGTGAAGAACTAGTTGTCAAATATCAGATTGACAAATCCAACCTTGTAGACGAAAATTTCTTAAATCTTCCTTTTGATAAAACACATTTAAGTAATCCTTATTCATCAGAACAATTAAACCTGTTACGATCCGAAATTTTTATCACTAGTTTAGAAGTACATAAGTATGCTATTTTATCTCATCCTAAGCAATTTAGAAATAATTTAGAACTGTTTTTCAATGTAATTAATGGGAGTAAAAAAGTTAATAAAGAGATTGAATTACAGCTTTGGGATACATTTTTCTTTTGTGTTCCAGTTGTTTCTACAACATTAGCATCAGTTGGAAAACTGTTTGGTTCTTTTGGAAAAGAGAAAATTGGTTGGCTTCTATTAGACGAAGCAGGTCAAGCAACCCCACAATCAGCTATAGGAATCATTTGGCGTTCAAAAAGATGTATAATAGTAGGAGATCCATTACAAATTGAACCTGTAGTAACAGCTCCCAAAAATCTAGTTAAAAGTTTAAGATTACAGAATAAATTACAAGATAATACATGGTCACCTTTAGTATCTTCTGTACAAAAACTTGCAGATAGAATTTCGACTAAAGGAACATACATGCTTCAAGCTAATAGTGAAGAAAAAATATGGACTGGATTTCCTCTACGTACACATAGAAGATGTAATAATCCAATGTTTGAAATTGCAAATGAAATTGCATATTTAAACCAAATGGTTAAAGCTGAGGAAGATGATAAAACAAAGGAAAATGATCCAATAAGAAGTGTTTGGTACGATGTTGAAGGTAAAGAAATAATAAATAAACAAGTAGTAATAGATGAGCTTAATCTTTTATCCGAAAAGGTAAATGATTTAAGAAGAAATAATTACAATGGACAAATTTTCATAATAACTCCATTTAATTCAATTGCATTTGAATGTAGAAAATTATTTAAAAGTGACAATATGATTTCTTGTGGGACAATTCATAAATTTCAAGGTAAAGAAGCTGATATTGTATTTGTTATTTTAGGAACAGACCCTGAATCTCAAGGATCACGAAAATGGGCATCTCAAGCACCTAATATGTTAAATGTAGCATTAACTAGAGCTAAAAAAAGATGTTATGTCATTGGAAGTAAAAAGTTATGGTCAGAACTTGAATATTTTAATGTTATGGCTAAAAAATTAGTTTAGTATTTATTTAAGAATTGTAAAAGGTTAATTTATGACATAAGTTGTTCAAAAATCAAATTCTAAATATAATCTCACAATTCCATATCCAACTCCAAAGCCAATGCAATTGCCTTAGCTTTCGCTTTGGCAATTGCTGTACTTGAATTATCATCAACAAACGGTTTAATTACTGGTACATTAATCTTTGCCAAAGCATCTTTTAAAGTACCTTTTACAATAGTTTCAAATTCGTTTTCACCACGGTCTCCACGTTTTTTGAGGGTCTCTTCACCTAGAATGTCAGTTGGGTTTTGTTTGAAATAGAAATCTGAAAGCATTCTATTTACACTAGCTTGTTTAGATTTTTCATCAGGCTCAATGATTTCAAGTTGAATTTGTAATTCATGGTAAGTGATTTTATGCCAATTGAAATCTAAATTCATCAATAGCGGATAACGATTGAATTCGTCTAATTCTGCAAAAGAGAAATAACCTAATTCAGCATTTTGTAAATCACCATTCAAAACTACAAAACCGAAAAACATATTATCATTTCTATCCCAATCAATTACATACCAATCCGAGCCAGCCATGAAATAATGTGCATGAATAATGGCTTTATCAATGGGTACTTTTGAACGAGTAGGGATTTCATGTAATTGTTTTTCAAGATTCTCCAGTACATCAGTAAGCTCAGCTTCTGAGCTTTTATCAGCTTGTTTTAAGTACTTAATCTGATTAAGTGGAAGAATCGATTGTACAGTTTTGAATGGTGCTAATACCATAATTAATCGTTTTCAGTAAATAATGTATTTTCAATTTGCCCCAAAGCATCATAAATGGAAGTCATGCCTTGCTCATAAAGCAAGTACTTCACTTTCTGAACCAACTGACCGAGATAAGCTTTGTTGGAAGCAAAAGCAATAATGTTGGGGTACATGCTTTTGAGCTGCTCATCTTTATCTAAATCAAGAATTGATTGCTCAATTACCAGTTGCAAATCCTTGTCTGTTTTGCTCATCAGCTAAGACTGTTTTTAAAGTGAGAAAACTATTGAATTGTATAGCAAGTAAGCTGCTTAATGCTTGCAAAAACAGCATTATAAGCACCCCATTTGTGCCAAAGAAATGCAATTGATAACCAATAAAAAACACTAACGGGTAAATCAAAGTTATCATAATGGTACACGATAAAGTGTAATGAGTTTTAATCCAGTTCAAGATGTTTGTCATTTAATAGGTTGTTAAATATTTCAAGGCTAATTGTCTGTTCTCTACCATCTTCAGTAATCAGTTTTACTTCATTTGTTTCTTGGTCTTTTTCAAAAGTGGAGATTGAGCCATCACGAAGTTTTACAAAACCTTTGCTCAATACTTTGGCTGATTCTGTGGGCTTGTCAGCATTTATTAAATATTGACTTTCAAAGTCTTCATAAGAATGCTCACTTTCAATGGCAGGTTCTTCTGATTCTATGTTTTTCACAGAAACAAGTACTTTTTGATGGCTTAAATCATTAAGCAATACAGCAACTTCTGTTAAACCATTATGCATGGTAAAGCTGAGGTGTTTTTGAATTTCCATTGTTTTGATTGTTTATAATTGTTGAATGTTATTCTTTCCATGAGTGCTTGCGAAACACCAAAATATCTGTACCGATATATGTGTTTGGAAACACATTATTGGGTAGTCGGTAGGCTTCAATGAGTTCTGCTTTGGCGTGGATTTCTTCTTTGATTTTGTTGTATTTATTGTCATTTCGCATAAATGAGCTAGGGATAACAAACACCATCAAACCGCCAATTTTGAGCAAATCCAAACCTCTAGTGATAAAATATTGATCGAAAGTAAGAGCTTCGGTAACTGTTTTTTCTTTAGGGGAATATTGGCTTACAAAACTCTCATAAGGTGGATTCCCAATTATAAGGTCATAATTACCTTTGGTTTTAGGTAAATGAAAGTTACCTCGAAAGAATTTAGTCTCGAAACTGCCTAATGTAATATTGGCTTTAGGATATAAGAGTTTGGCTATATTGAATGCTATTGAATCAACTTCATAAGCATCAATCAAGGCTGGATTATGGTATTTGAAAAATCTACCAGTTCCGCAACTTGGTTCAAGCACTTTTTCTGAACTTGTAAAACCATTTTTATAGGCAAGTCCCCACATTTTTTGAATGATTTCATCTGGAGTATAAAACTCACTTAAAATACCTTGACCACGTACACCTTCTTTGGCTAAACCGCCAATACCTTCATAACTTGCTAAAAGTTCTTTTTCAGATTCAGTTGGAGTTCTGTTTTCGTTAAGAATAGTCTCAACCAAATCACGTATTAATTGTGTTTGGTTTGATTGGGCAGATTTAGGAACTTTAACCTCCTCAACAATTGCACGAGCAATTAACTGGTTTAAATCTTCACCAGAATCTATAATTGCATTCCAAGTAGAAAGCAATAAACAGCAAGTATCAAGATTAATTTTAGAGTAAGTGTTGTTGATGTTTAATTCAGAAAGTATGGTATCGACAAATTCAATGTCAATTTCAAAACCAAGTGGCGGTTTGACCTCAATAGAATAATCACCAGCATCTTTGGCTGATTTTGGTGAATCACGGGTAAGTTTTGTTACCTGAAATTTCTCGCCAGTTTTATCAAGTAAAAGTTTTTTTAGCTCTAAAGAAGTGTTAATTGTTGGCATGAATATTTGCGATTTTGTATCTGCAAATATTCATACCAACGA
>JBIKPL010000081.1:0-9701 GCA_044357485.1 Cytophagales bacterium | reverse complement strand
AGCATAAATTAGAACTCGATTGTATTGACGGTATACATGAAAGAGTCAATCGATTGGTTGAATTGAATGTAAAAGAACAAGTCAATAATTTAGCCAAAACTTCAATTGTTCAAAAAGCTTGGAAAAAAAGAGAACTCAATATTCATGGTTGGGTGTATGACATTAAAACAGGAAAAATCAAAGACCTTAATATTTTAATGGACGAATTAACGGATTTAGATCCCATGTATTGGTTTGAAACTTAAGAGGTTGTTGCATAAGTGTTGATTTAATATTACAATGCCAATCGAGGCAAAGGACCGGCTTGTAAATTTACGAATTCTTGTTGCTCGTATTTGTAATGTGCTGCCATCGCAATCATGGCTGCATTGTCTGTGCAATACTCAAAGGCGGGTACATGCACCGTCCAATGATGTTTTACGGCCTCTTCTTGAAGCTTGGCTCTTAACCATGAATTTGCGGAAACACCACCCGCAATCGCAATTTGTTTGATGCCCGTTTCTTTGGCTGCTTTTCGTAATTTTTTCAACAAGATCTCCACAATACTGGCTTGAATACTGGCACAAATATCCTGTAAATTGTGTGTGATAAATTGATTGTCTTTGGCCATTTGGTCTCTTAAAAAATACATAAAGGCTGTTTTTATGCCACTAAATGAATAATTTAACCCTGGTGTATCAACGCTTGGAAAGGTGTATTTTTGTGGATTTCCTCCTTGTGCCGATTTGTCTAATTGAGGTCCTCCTGGATACGGTAAACCTAAAAGTTTGGCCGTTTTGTCAAATGCTTCCCCCACCGCATCGTCTTGGGTTCTCCCAATTACTTCCATCGATAAATGACTTTTAACTAAAACAATTTGCGTATGGCCGCCACTTACCGTTAAACATAAAAAGGGAAATGTTGGCTGGGGATGATCAATAAAATGTGCCAAAATATGTGCTTGCATGTGGTTTACACCTATTAATGGAATGTTTAAGCCTAATGCAAATGCTTTGGCAAACGAGACCCCAACCACTAATGCACCTAAAAGCCCAGGTCCTTGCGTAAAAGCTACTGCATTTAAAGCATTTTTCGTTATATTTGCTTTGGTTAACGCACTTTCAATTACTGGAACAATGTTTTGCATGTGCGCTCTTGATGCCAATTCAGGAACTACACCTCCGTATTGCTCATGAATGGCTTGTGTTGCAATAATATTTGACAGGATAATTCCGTTTTGAATTACAGCAGCGGAAGTTTCGTCACACGACGACTCAATGGCAAGAATGGTGCAGCTCATGATTAATTGGTAATTGAATTAAATTGTAAGGCATGTCAGTACAATATTGTTCGTATAGTACTAAACGTGCTTTAAACATACAAACCTAAGAGAATTTCTTTATAAATTTTGGAATCAAAAAAACATATTATTTGGAGATATATAAAACTAAGCGTTTTTAGAACTACGCTTGGAATATCTATTTTGTTTTTTTTGATGATTACAAGTATTGTTACCTCTTTACTTTTTCCTTTGATTCAAACAAAAATTGCCCAAGAAGTTACCCATAGAATTACCGTAGCACTCAATTTTCCGGTTGATATCGGAAGTGTCGACATCAATTGGCTCGATGAAATTACCCTGAAAAATGTTGTCGTAAAAGACAAGAAAAACAGAAATATGATAAGTGTGAATGAAATTGATATCAATTTTCACCTTTTTAAATTATTTGTAAACAATGCCATTGAAATTGAACATGTTGTTTTGAATAGGCCTGATGTTCGTTTTATCAATGAAAAAGAAACCAATATCTTAAACATCAATGCTTTTATCGACGCCATCACGGCAAAAATGGCCAAAGATAAATCTGCCGGAAAATCTCCTGCTTTTTTAATAGATAAAATTGATTTAAAGAATGCTTATTTTAGTGTTAATGATGAATTAAAACCACTTATTACTGATGGATTTGATCATTTTCATTTTGGATTTGACAGCATATACGCTGATGTCACTCATTTTAAAATTGCCTCTGATACTTTTCAAATTCATGTCAACGGCTTGAAATGCTTTGAGATTAAAACCAAATTGAAACTAAAAAAAATCAATACCATCATGACGCTCACGTCTAAAACGATGGAGTTTGGGAAATTACATGCTGAAATTGGTCGAAGTATTGTCAATGATTCTTTAGCCTTTAAATTTAATGATGTTACTGATATGGCGGATATGATTACTAAGCCTATCATATATTTAAAACTTACCCGTGCCGATATTACCTCTCAAGACCTTGCGCATTTTGCACCTTACCTCAAACGATTTAATGAAACTTGGCACCTTACTGGAGAGCTTAAAGGGAGGGTTAATCGTTTTAATGTCAGGAATATGGATCTTAGAATGGGTAAAAAGACCAGGGTAGAAGGGAGTGTTTCTTTTGACGGATTGCCCGAGTTTTTTGATACTTTTATAGAAGCCAATATTAAAAAATCGACTCTTTATGCCGATGATTTTAAACAATATGTGGATAATCCGTTCGCTTATGCCATCGTTAAAAAGTTTGATAAAGTAATCGCTAAAGGTGAATTTATTGGTTTTCCCTTAGATTTTGTTGCCGATGGTAAATTTGAAACCGCCATTGGCAATGTGGTTTCTGATGTTAATTTAAAGATCAAAGACAATGAAGCAGATTCTTATTATAAAGGAAAAGTAATTACGACGGCTTTAAATATCGGGGCAATTGCTAATACGGATAAGCTTGGTAAAGTTGACATGAATGGCGAAATTGAAGGGAATGGTTTTTCTATCAACAATGCCAAATTTAAACTCAATGCCAGTATTGCTAGCATTGGGATCAATCATTACAATTATAAAAATATCAAAACCAACGCCAATTTTGCTAATCAATTTTTTGATGGTTTTTTGAATGTTAAAGATTCCAATTTAACCTTGGCGATTGAAGGACAAGTAAACCTCAAAAACAATATTGATAGTATAGGTGTAATCGCAAAACTTAACCATGTAGACCTTAAAAAGTTGCATTTGGGTGATTATGACATTCAGTTAAAAACAAATCTTAACATTAAAACGAGAGGTTTAAGTCTTGATAAAACAGTAGGGACTGCGTTTTTTGACAATGCGCAGGTGGTATATGAAGGCAAAGAAATTAACATCAATTCCTTAGCGTTACACTCCTCTAAAATTCGTAATTATAGAACATTTGAAATAAATTCAGACTTACTGAACTTGACCACGCTTGGCGATTTTGAATTCTCTCAGATTTATGACGATTTATTTATGTTTTGGGATGAATATAAACTGTATTTTCATCATAACGATATTGAAACAAAACATTATTATACCAAAAAACTTAAAAAGAAACATAATTTTTATAAAGTCAATTATGATGTCACTTTTAATAATATAAACCCAATTTTTGATGCATTTTTGCCTGGTGCTTATATTGCGCCTAAAACTAATTTAAAAGGGTATTTGTCAAATGGTATAAATTCCTCCTTTGAAGTAATAGGTAAAATTGACAAATTAGCCTATAAAAATTATGCAATCAAAAATGTTGCGATTGATTTTAATACCTCAAAATCTGCTGATAGTACCAATGTGTTGGCCTTGGGGACATTCAAATCTTCTGCTCAGTCAATTGATAACAAGGATATAACAAAGGACTTTGAATTTCAAGGTTTTTGGGTGGACAATACCATTGATTTTAAAACCAATTTTTCGCATGCAAAATTTAATAATCAGGCTAATTTAGAAGCAAAACTTACTTTTTTAAGCAATGAAATTCAAGTATTGCTCAGTAAAGCCAATCTTACAGCGTTAGATAAATTGTGGCAATTACAAAAAGAAAATACCATTAAATTTACCTTAGAAGATACTTATTTTAATGATTTTGAATTGGTCAATGAAAACCAAAAAGTTGCTTTATCGGGTGTGTTGTCTAAAGATCCTTCCAAAGAATTGGTTTTAAAAATTAATCAATTTAACCTGAATACCATCAATAGTTTAACAGGTAAAAAAATTGCAGGGACGACCAATGGCGTGGTTAAAATTAAAGACCTTTTTAATCGATTGCAAATTGTGAGTACCCTGAACATTGATACGTTGAAAATAGACAATATTTTAATTGGTGAAATCAATGGCAATTCAAGTTGGAATAATGCACTTAAAAATATTAATATTGACCTTGATGTGCATCGAGAAGGGTTTCAAGTGGTTGATTTATACGGCACCTATGATCCTTTTTCTGTTCAAAATGCACTGAATTTAACAGCTGAACTTAATCACACCCAGATTAAAATTTTAGAATCATTTTTAAAAGAGTATGCCTCCGATTTTAAAGGGGATGCTACGGGTAAATTTTATATCAAAGGTTCGTTTCAAGAACCAGTCATCGAGGGTAACGCTTATGTGCATGATGGAGGATTTAAAATAAATTACCTTAACACAAGTTATACCTTTTCAGATTATATTTATTTGAATAATGGCAATGTTTTTACCAAAAAAGGTAAATTTTTGGATGATGAGGGTAATGTAGCCCTTATTTCTGGCGGATTAACACATCGCTATTTTTCGGATTTTAAGGTTAATTTATTTGGTGATTTGTTTAATTTTAAATTGCTCAATACCTCTTTTCACAAAGATGCCTTGTACTATGGAACCGTGATGACTGATGGTGATTTTGAAATAAAAGGGCCATTTAATGATGTTAAAATTGAAGGCAATTTTATAAGTAAACAGGGTACTAAAATTTATATTCCTCTAACTTGGTATTCTAATATTGAAGAAAAAGACTATATCAGCTTTACTTCTAAATCCCATCGTGAAAAAAACATAACAGATAAAAAGAAAAAAATTGATTTGTCAGGTATTCGACTCGATTTAAACCTTGATATTACCCCTAATGCCTATACAGAAATTATCTTTGACCCTAAAACGGGTGATATCATCCGTGGAAATGGGACTGGAAAATTGAAATTGAAAATTGATACCAAAGGTGATTTTGAAATGTTTGGTGGCTATACCTTTACCCAAGGAACCTATAATTTTACTTTTCTAAATGTTATTAATAAAGAGTTTAAAATTAAACCCAATAGTAATATTCAATGGAGTGGGGAAGCATACAATGGCTTGATGGATATTCAAGTAAGCAATGAACAAAATGTAATTTTAACTCCTTGTGCTTCTAATTCCTCCGATTCCACCGCGCTTGCCAATGCAGGAAGGTATCCTGTTTTTGTGAATTTGAATTTAAAAGGAGAGTTGCTAAAGCCTGTTATTGGGCTTGGTATCGATATCAAAACACCCACTTCTTTAGATCGTTATTTGTTAGATTTTAAAAATAGCTTACAAACCAATGAACAAGAGGTAAATAAACAGGTTTTTAGTTTGTTGATGTTAAGATCTTTTGTGCCAACAGACAATTCTAAAATTGGATCTATCGCTTCATCGGCTACCAATAAAACATTAACTGAATTGTTGTCGAATCAGTTAAATTATTGGGTTTCGCAAGTCGATCCTAATTTTCAGGTAGATATTAATTTAAATAGTTTAAGTGCTTCTGATTTAAATAGTTTGAAATTGAGGCTGCAATACAGCTTTTTAAATGGAAAGTTAAAAGCAGTACGTGACGGTTCTTTAGCCAATTCGCAAAATCAAACCAATGCCAGTTCAATTATTGGAGATGTCTCTTTAGAGTATTTGTTAAATGAGAGCGGTACCTTAAAAATTAAAGCATATACCCGCCCTAATCAAACGAATATCACAGGTTTAACTACCAATAATATTCAGCAAGGTGGCATTAGTTTGGTGCATTCTAAAAGTTTTGATAAATTAATTGAGCTTATCGATAAGAAGATTGAAGAAAAGAAATAAATAAAAACTATTGCGTCATTAAACACTGCTGTTCTGTACTCTGTACTTTTTTAACTATATTTGTTTGAAATAAATAAATAATCTCTTGAGTATATTTTCAACATTAGGCATCTCTGATGCCCTTATTAAAGGTATTAATGAATGTGGTATTGTCACTCCTTCAGAAATACAAATGCGTGCCATCCCTTTTTTAGTAGAAAAAGGGACTGATTTTATAGGACAAGCACAAACAGGTACCGGTAAAACGGCCGCTTTCGGCTTGCCAATTTTACAAAAAATAGATGCTAAAAAACCTTATATTCAGGCTTTAATACTTTGTCCGACCCGTGAATTGGGTCAGCAAATCGCTAAACAATTGTTTAAGTTTACCAAATATGCCGATAAAATTTTTGTCGAAGCCGTGTATGGTGGCACCAATTTAGATTTGCAAATTGCAGCTCTACGTCGTCCTACGCATATTGTCGTCGCTACTCCCGGACGATTGATTGATCTTTTAGATAGAAAAGCCATTGATTTAAGCCATGTTAAAACCATCGTGCTCGATGAAGCAGATGAAATGTTAAGCATGGGTTTTAAACCCGATATTGATACCATCTTGTCTCAAACCAATGGTACCCGTCATACGTGGTTGTTTTCTGCAACAATCTCTGACGACATCAAAGAAATTATTGATACCTATATGGCTGATGATGCAGAAACCGTTACGGTTGACAAAGCAGAGAAGGTAAATAAAAATATTGAGCATCAATTTGTAGAATGTGAAAGCAGAGAGAAATTAGATATGCTTTTCCATTTTTTGAAATCTCAAGGGAAAAATAGGGGTATTATTTTTTGTAAAACTAAAATCAATGCGCAAACATTAGCGAAACAGTTGTTTAGTAAAAATTATACTGCTGAAGCTTTGCATGGCGATTTGATGCAATCGGAGAGGGATAAAGTAATGCGTGCCTTTAAGAATACCAAACTTCAACTTTTGGTGGCAACAGATATGGCCGCAAGGGGGATAGATGTTGATAATCTATCTTTTGTAATTCATTATCAATTACCTGAACAAATTGAATATTATACCCACCGTAGTGGTAGAACCGCTAGGGCCGGTAATACGGGTATTTCTATTTGTTTTGTCGAGAAAAAAGAACTGAGTAAACTGAATGAAATGGAAAGAACTTTAGGGATTGCTTTCAAGAAAATACGTTAATTTTAATTGTTATTAACCCAAAAAGCCATTCAAATTGAATGGCTTTTTTTTGTACAGCTGTTTGTTTTTTGTAAGCAGTTTTGGCTTATAAACCTCTAAAATTAGAGAATTTGTTGGTGATAGGTTTCGTTAAGTAATTGGTATATTCTCCTCTATAATTGTACTTTATATCGACAACTGCTGTCGTACCATTACTCGCTAAATAGCCTTTGAAGGATGAATAAGAATCATCAATTGTGGCGTTAACAAAATTAACTTGACCTATTCCGTCAATCGTAGCAGCTACAATATCATTGTTTTGATAGGTGATGTTTTTAATATTATCAAAAGTTGTACTTAGAAAGTTGAGTGGTGTGCCTAAATTGTCAATAGTTACAGTAGTTGTATTGCCTTTTTGTCCTTTTGTATAAACGACAGTTTGAGAAGAAAGTACACTGCCGTAGGCTTGATTTGTATCATTGTTTGTGTAATGGTAATAGCTGATTTTAGAATATTCACCAAAATTATTGATGCCTGTTTCTTCAATTTTTGTAATTAAGCCATCAGTGTAATGGTATTGGGTTGTGCCTACCATTGTTTCCTTTGTATCGTAAGTTTCTATTTTTATTTTTCTACCATTTTCATCATAATAGAGCGTATCAAATAGGGTGCATGCAGCATTGTTCCCAAACTTATGCTTGATTTTAGTGATATTGAAACCCGTATAACTAAAATAACTCAATTGTAAATGTTCGGGTATTCCGTCACTGGTACTGTCTTTTAATTTTTCGAAAGGTATTGTGATACATTCAAATACGAAATTATTTTCGTTAGACTTGGTTTCACATTCTTCTTCTTGGTAAGAAGTTATAGGGCTTGGAGGTACTTCTTTTTTACAAGCGGTAAATATTGTTCCTAAAAAGAAACAGGCAATCATAGCGGTCTTTTTCATATATGTAAATTTAGCGTTCAATGGTATTGACCATTGTATAGTTTAAAACGTTGCAAGAGAGTTAAAAAATATTAAAAAATAAATCCAAGTCTGATTTCAGGCGTGTACAGTATTTGTGAAGCAAGCGTCGAATTCCTGACACTAAATCCATTGCCATTATAAAAACTCGTGCGTAGCAATACGCTCAAACTGATATGGTTAAAGAATTCATAGCCCAAACCTATACTTCCATAGAGTTTAATGCTTTGTGTTTGAGGTTTTACTTGGGTTTCTAGGTCCTTAGACGAATTGTATTGGTACATTAAATATTGCCAGCTAAAACCTGTCACTACTTGTAACTGAAGTTTTCCTATGATATTTTGCTTAAATTGTATTTCTATTGGAATACCAACATAACCAAATGTACTGGTGTTTAAATATTGAACAGTATTGGTATTGAATGTGGTTTGTATGTTTTCATCGGCCACTGGGGTAAATGTCATTACAGGGTTTCCTAAACTATCAAGTATAGGATTGTTAGCGGTGTCTACAACAGCGATGGCGCTGTCTTTATAGATAATTGTGGTGTCTTTTTTTATGTTCGTTTTGGTGACTTCTTTGTTAAAGGTAAAGTTTGATTGATGGTAACTTAAACCTATATGCACTTTAATTTTAGGATGGATAGCGGTGCTATACAACACACTTATATGGTATTCTTTTCCCGAAACAGCGATGCTAGATTTGTTTTGATTGATTTTGTCTTCTTGTAAGGCATTGAAATTTGACACATTGGGTAGGTTTGTATGCGCTTGAAATACCAGTCCAAATGGTTTTACTTTCCATAAGGAAGTGTTGTTATTTTTGCTGGTTGAATCAAGATTCGAAATTTGTGTTTTAAGAAGTGCGTTGGCTACTTGTACACAATCTGATTTCGCTATCGTTGTTGCTTTGATATGATTCGTATCAGTTGCCGTATTTATAGAAGGTGTAACTATTGTTGTGTTTACAGTACTATTGTCATTATTCAATTGCACCTGATTTGCAATCGCTGATTTTTGTTGTTGAAGAGCGTCTATTGTCACGTTTTTGGGTGCTATTGTACTGATGTTATTGGCTTCTTCAGTTGTTTCACTTTTTAAGTTATTGCCTTTTTTTATTGCTAACTCAGGGGCTTTATTTTCTTGTGTAGTTGATGGTGTCTTAGGTTTAGCTTGTTTTGCTGCGTTGATGTCTTTTACTTCAGCCACAATTGTGGCGGCATTTACAGTTAAAACGTTATTAGTAGGAGTGGAGGATGTTTGCTTTAAATGATGTTCTGGTTTTTTGGTGATTAAAATTGGGTTTTGTGTAGGTTGATTTTCTTTAGGTTGATTTACTCTCAAATGAGCAATTCTGTTGGTGGGAATTGTTTTGTCGGTACTGGTAAAAGAATTACTTGGACTATATTTTTCGACAGCAATAGAAGTGACTGTTGGTTTTTTTAGGCCGTTTTTTTCAATTGAACCCTCAGTTTTTTGAAGAGAGAAAGTTGATTTTAATGAAGTACTTTTCTTGTCTTTGTTCCTGTCTTTGTTGCTGCTGTTGTTGTTGTTGTTGTTGTTGTTGTTGTTGTTGTTGTTGTTGTTGTTGTTGTTGTTGTTGTTGTTGTTGTTGTTGTTGTTGTCTTCGTCTTCTGTGATTGTATGGTGTTGTTTATTACTCAACGGAGTCCGATTTGCTGTAATCGTATG
>JBIKPL010000080.1:0-9718 GCA_044357485.1 Cytophagales bacterium | reverse complement strand
GTTGGAAACGCCACTACTAAATTCCTCGTTGCAAACGAGAACTAGAGGACAACAACAATGCAAGATTAAAAACATGAAGTATATATAGGAAAAATGGCTTCAGATAATAACCTTAGCGTTTCAAACGAATAGTTGGTCCACGTCGAAGCCGTGAACCAGCGGATAATAATTGACCTGAGCCAACGGGGAATCGCCCAATAATTAATTAAATACTGAATCAAAATAACATTCAAGAAAAATAAAATTATAGCCTCTTAAAAAAATAAAATATCACACAAATTCTAGTGTAGATACTTTTGCAACACTCTCTATGAATAAAAACCAGAAATATATTTTCATTATTACCGTATTGTTATTGGCTATATTGGCTATAACTGCCAGTATTAATTCATATTCACATATTAATAAAATCATACGGAGTAAAAATTATTACTTCAATAAAGAACAATATGTTAAGCTGTTAATCCCTTTATCGAATATCGAACAAGATATTGAGACAAACGAAATCTTTGCACAGTCAAATGAATTAAATAATGGTAAGACAAAAATTGAGCTGTTAAATCATACGGTTGATTCTGTAGCAACAATGGATGTATGCGGAGGCTGCGGTGTCAAAAGAAAATTTTATATAGATAGTTTTCATTCATTTACTAGCAATTATAGTAAAGAAATTGATTTCAAATATTTGATTTATTATAATCCAGAAGCTAATAAGGCTTTTTATGATCCATATATTAAAAGTTCTCTATATGAAGAGATTTTATATGTTTTTAAAATAGATTATTGGTTTAAGATTAGTTTCATCAGTTTTGTTGCACTTGTTATGTTATTGATATTTAGATTGGCAATGCACAAACAAAATGATAACAATAACTATGTGTTTTTTACTTTATTGGGCTTGATGTTTTCATTTCTATTTAGTTTAATAGTTGTAATTTTGTTGATTATTTCAACCATTAATTATTCACAAGATTGGTATGTAAATACAAATAAATATGAGGCATTGGTATTGACAATTGACCGTTATGAAGTTTCGAAAAGTTTTAACAGAGAATCTAAATATGATTTACAAAAGTCAAAAGAAGTAAAATACAGAAACCAATATAATTATGTTTTTAATGGATTTTATGGTAAATGTTATTCTTCAGAATTAAATAAGGGTAGCATTGCAATAGAAGTAAAAGGCCTCAAAGACTTAAATCTATCTGTTACCGGTGAGCCAGTTTTTCAGAAGAGAATAGTTTGGTTTAGAAAAGATAAAAAATATGCTTATTTGCCTTCCAAGAGGGCCAAGCTGCAATCATGGTATGTTGCTATATTTTCTGATATAGCACAAAAATGGTATTTAAGTTTGTCATTTTTATTATTAATTTACTTCTATTTGAAATTTAAATCTATCAATAAGTGAAAATAACTTTTTCGATTTCGATTAGTATAGTTTTTGTTAATAGCTTCCCCCCCCGCTAGCCCATCGAAAACATCGGTACGCTGGTGCACGTCTGAACGCAGTGGTGACGTGTACCAAGTTTAAAAGTATGAAATTAGAAGCTGGCAGAGATAATAACCTTTAGCGTTTCAAACGAATAGTTGGTCTAGGTCGAAGACGTGAACCAGCGGATAATAATTGACGTGAGCTAACAGCGTTGGATTAAAGGATGACAGGATGTGGTAGTTAAAAGTAATTGGGAAACAATCTTAAAATCATTAAATCCTAAAAATCTTAATTCAGACAAAAGGAATTAATTGTCTGAATTAGGATGAAAGGATTAAAGGATGACAGGATGTGGTAGTTAAAAGTAATTGGGAAACAATCTTAAAATCATTAAATCCTAAAAAACTTAATTCAGAAGAAAGGATTAAAATTGAATATAATGAAACACGAAGAAGTTACCCGTAAAATCATAACCTTTAGTGTTTCAAACGAATCGTTGGTCTTGGCCGAAGTCGTGAACCAGCGGAAACAATACCAATATTTGACACGGACCAACTGGGGTGAAAATCAAGCTTAACCCCATTGTCTGTAGTGTTTACTCGGCCCATTCTTAGCTAAGCGCAAGATGGGCCGAGTAAAGTTTTTCAATAAACACTAAACTTTATTTTGATTTAATAAAAGTATTGTTTTCTTTTGGATTCATTTTTATAACTTTTTTATTACGCTTATGAAACCTATATTTTTTACAAAATTAAGTTTAGCATTTGCTAACATCGCCATCGCTTTATCATTCCATTTTGCAGGGGCACAAACACTTTACACACCAGGAGGAACCATTGGTAAATCTGCCAATACCAATATTGGAGTCAATATTACCTCACCACTTTCTCCATTACATCTGATTGGAGACTTTAGGTTGGGCATAGATTACCAGACTGTTAACCGAGCAAAATCGATTCTTAAATTTGGCGATGCCGATTATGTGAAAATTGGCGAATGGGAACAAGATGATAAAATGTCTTTTTTCGCAGACAAAGGTTACCATTTTACCGGAGGGCCACTTACATTGAATTCGAATTTATATTGTAAAACAATTATATCTTTCAGTACTGATTTTATTTTGGGCATGAATGACACTAGGCCTCAAGGAATTAAATTGTCACAAAGAGCATTGGTGCATGCTCCTTCAACAACGGATGATATATTGATATTAAACTATGACGGAGATTTTGAAAATGGTGTTGAAGTACAAAGTGACTTGAGGGTTACTGGGCAAGTAAATGTTGGTAGTGTTAATTTTAAAAATGTATCGGGCTCACAAATAGACATGTCTGGAAGTCTGCGTGTAACAGGTAAAATTGCTACCACGGAAGTTTGTGTTACGCCAAATGCCGTTTGGTGTGATTATGTTTTTGAAAAAGATTACAAACTGATGCCATTGAAAGATTTGGGGAAATATGTAACCGAAAACAAACATTTACCCGAAATTCCAACCACTGCCGAGGTAGCCAAAAGTGGTGTAAACATTGGAGAAATCAATGTATTGTACCTTAAAAAAATAGAAGAATTAACACTTTACGTTTTGCAACAACAAAAACAATTGGAGCTGCAACAAAAACAATTGGAGACACAACAAGCTCAAATCAATAGTTTAAAAGCAAGCCTTAAATAATTTTTTTAAAAAATTCTACACTCATGTATAAATTTATTTTAATGCTCGCCATAGCTATGTGCTCATTTTTGGATATCATGGCTCAAAGTACATACGTACAATTCATCTACGATACTAGAGGCAACCGCGTGGGCCGACAAATAGTCATTGGACCTCATCGAAAAGCTGATGTTTTGTCAAACAAAATTCTTGACACTAATGCCATTGTCGACCGGGTAGGTAAAGCCAAAGTATTAATTTACCCTAACCCAATTATTGGAGAAATTACGGTGAAAGTTCAGGACGAAGAAAATACGGAACCTATTCATGGTACACTTCAAGTATTCAATGTGCTTGGAAATAAAGTTGGAGAAACAACCATCAAAGAAGGCATTGGCAATTTTGACTTTCAATACCAAGCCACAGGTACTTATATACTTCGCATCAATTACAATAACAACAACCTCGACTGGAAAATATTAAAAGAGTAGTCTTTTCCTTCCTTAAATTTCTCACTTGTCGTTTTTTTTACCTGTCATTTTAAGCGGTAACATTTCTTTATTATTTCATTTAAAACACCATTAGTATGCACTTTTTACAATATTGTTCTTTTTTACTCTTCTTGATCGGAATAAATATAATGACCAATGCACAGGGTCTAAAAGAATTAAATTTAAACACCCCACAAGCTGCAGGCACTTACGTTGCCCGAGACAAAATAAAACTTAACCAAGGGTTTTCTGCCAAAAGCAGTTCGGGAGTAGAAAAATTCGCCCTTGATCCCAACATTGCTCCTACGGCAAGTTATGAAAGTTTAGCGCCTTCAGGAACACCTTCAAACCAAACAACATTTACCACTTCTGCTGAAGTAGGTACTATTGCCGGAAGTGCGGATGTAAGTGCTACTGGTGCAGCGACCTATACGATACCATTAAATACCCCTCGCGGATCTGCGGGTATGGAACCAAAAATAAGTATTGTATATAATTCACAAGCAGGAAATGCTTTGCTAGGAAAAGGTTGGGACTTAGCGGGTTTATCAGCCATAGGAATAGTTTCAAAAAGTAAAGTGTATGATTTTGCAGAAGCGAAATTAAACGCACAAGGGGAAGGTTTTGCTATTGATGGTCAACGATTAATTATTACTTCTGGTACCTATGGTTCGCCGGGGTCTGTTTACAGTATTGAAATGATGAATTTTGATCGCATAGAAATCCCCGCAGATGGTATAGGTTTTATAGTTAAAACAAAAGATGGAAAAATTTTAGAGTATGGCACCACTACCGATGCACGAATTTTAGGGGATGTTGCAAGCTCAAGTGTTTATGTTTGGCGCTTAAATAAAGCTAAAGATGCCAATGGCAACTATATCAAATATGAATATGGGCAAGAAAATGGAGAAAGTTGGGTAAAAACAATTTCATACACAGGTAATGATGCTGGTGCTGCTCCTTATGCTCAAATACAATTTTTATATGACCAGAGAAATGACATCAATACTGTCTTTCATTCCAGAGGTAAGTTTGTCCAAAAAAGAATTTTAGCTACCATAAACTGTAAAATACAGGATCAAAAAATTAGAAAATATGATTTTGTATATGCCTACAATGTTACGGTGACACAACTGTCAGAAATAAAGGAAACAGGAGCAGATGGAAAATCCTATAATACAACCAAGATTGACTGGGGAATGCTTGCTAGAAATATTAAAACGGGAGCCTCTCCATCTTTTTTCGAAAATGAAGAATCAATTATTTATAATGGGGATTTTGATGGAAATGGCATAAATGACTGTATTGCTATTTCTAAATTATATAATAGAACCAATCGATATAATTGGCGGCATCCTGACCTGTTGTTTGGGTTTGCAGAGGGTAGTTCTGCATGGTTTTATTATGAAAAAAATATCCTAAAAGCTTCTGGTGGAATACCTGATGTAAAAAATTTTGTAAATATGTATCCTGTTGATATAGATAAAGACGGCAAGACAGAATTGTTAGCCCTATACCAGGATAATGCTTTTAATAGTGAATATTTAATTAATATGAAGCAGACAAAAAATCATGTGAGTGTTCAATTATGGAATTTGGATGTAGTCAATAAACAATTTGTAACAAGAACAGATACTTATGGACAAAAGTATAATTTTTACAAACCAATTTGGGGCACTATTTTTAGTCAGCCCACCTCTTTGGTTTTAGGAGATTTTGATGGTAATGAAGAAGTAGACTATCTTATTAAAAGGCCACAAGATAATTCAATCGCAGACATTGTGAATTTCAACACCAACGTAACTGCGAATATGATTAAAAATATGGAAAAAGAATGTGGTGGAACAGTGAAACCGTATATTGATTTTGATGGTGACGGAATGACTGACTTTGTGTGCCAGAAATCGGGAAGTAATGACATTATTTTCCCAGCCACAAATCGTTATTATAAAGCAATGATTCAATATACTGGCAAGCTAAAAGTTTCAAATATAATAGATTATGATGGTGATGGAACATCTGAAATCATAAGTCTAGGCTCTGGAAATGGCGGAAACTCTTCCACTATTTATAAACTCACCCCAACCGGAATAGTAGCTGTGATGACCAATATTGATGAAGGTGACGGAGGGATGGCTTATGATCACCAACCCAATTGGAGAAATAGTTTTGGTGATTTTAATGGTGATGGAAAAACGGATATACTCACCTATAGAAGAAGTGATTATAACGGTCATGGTATTTGGGTATTAAGGATTTCTAATGGGCTTAATTACAATGATTCAAAGATACTTAACTTACCCAACATGTCCAATGTATTCAGTTACTGGGCAGCAGTTCCTGTAGATATCAATTTAGATGGAAAACAAGATATTGTATTGGTTTCAACTGATCAAGGAGACAATTACAAACTAACAGTTTCTAGCTATTATTATGATGGCACAAATTGTATTTTAAATACTCAAATACAGTTACCCAATATTGGCCACGGAGGAATATCAGAATCCCTATTTTTAATAGATGTACCTGATAATTCAGAGAAAATTGATAGCAAATTGGATTTGGTTTACAATTTTTGTTACCATTATTGTAATAATAGTGTATTGTATTTTAATCAAGATGAAAAGGCTGATTTGGTTGATAAAATCACCGATGGATTCAACAATGAAACTATTTTTACTTATGATAATTTAGCTTCAGCAGGTGTATATACTCAAAATGGGCCAGCACAAAGCCTAAGTAATGTTAGGTATTTGCCCCCATCTGCCTTATTTGTAGTTACAAAACTGCAATTACCTAATAAACCTTTTTACGTGAACAATGAAAGTATTTTTAAATATACGGGCTTATTGTTTCATACGGAAGGAAGAGGTGTATTGGGCTTTGCTAAAATTGAGCGTACCAACTTATTAGCCAACCATAAAGTAATACAAGAAACAGCTTTCGACAATTACCAGCCTTATATCAATAACACTAAAACTTACACTGCCGATGGCGTCACACTTCTGTCAACAAGTACAAATGCCAAAACTTTTGTTGGCTTAACTAAAACCTTAAAAGTATTGGAAGTAAATGCAACCAACCTAGATTATCTTCAAAATATTAGAGTTGAAACAAAAGAATCGTACAACACCGATGGTAATTTATCGCAACTCATGCTCAAAACGTATGATGCTGCCATTGGTGGAAGATTGGTATATACTAAAACCGTTGACAATACCTTTACTCAGGCAGGAAGTTATATGCCCAACGTAATTGATGTATCTAATTTAAGTGTTAGCTATACCGATAAAGTAAGCAGCCCTACTCTTTCATTCGTTGACGTCACCCGATTTACTTACAATGAGAAAGGTAATATGGTCACCAAAACCGAATTTTATGGAAAACCCAATGCTATCACTGTAACTTTTGGTAACTGGGACATTTATGGAACCGCCAGGTCATTTACCACATCTGCCACAGATGTACTTCCTAAAACAATCAAAAATGAACTGGATATCATGGGTAGGTTTGTAACCAAAATATACAATCCATACAATCAGTATACGAGTAAAACGTATGACAATATGGGAAATGTACTTTCAGAAACAGGTATTGATGGTAATTACCTAACACATACTTATGATGGTTTTGGCAGGCTCAAATCTACCTTTATTTCCGCTACTTCATCAGTAGTAAATAGGGATATTACATGGGAAACAAATGAACCCGGTGCTTTATATAAAACCAGAACTACTAGCCTGGGTCAACCAACAACCTACACCTATTATGATGCTTTGGGCAGAAACATCAAAAGTACTACAGAGAGCTTTGGCAAAACTACTACCAATACTATTGTCAAAACAAACTTTTACAACCCAGATGGAACTTTACTCCGAGAATCACAACCCTACTATATCAATACTACAGCAACCATCAAATACACCAATTACGCCTATGATAATTTTAAACGTATTGTCGGCATACAGAAAACTGGTTTTAACGTCAATACCTTTCAAAGAAATACACCCCGTACCACAGTTACCACAGATCAGACAGGTAAGAAAATGACACAAGTAGTGAATGCTTTAGGTAAAATCATTGCTTCCACCGATAAAAATAACCAGACGGTGACTTATGAATACGACGAACGTTTAAATATTATAAAAACAACAGCAGTGGGTGTAGTTACTCAAATGGGATATGATATTTATGGACGACAAAATTCATTAACAGATCAAAATGCAGGCACCATTACGTATAAATACGACAGCTATGGTCGATTATTTGAGCAAAAAGATGCCTTGTACTTAAGCAAATTTTATTATGATCTGTTAGATAGGATAACCTCCAAAACTGTTGGAGATGAAACCATTACTTATACCTATGTAGCCTCCGGCAATGGGGTCAATAATGTATTATCAGAAACCAGTTCTAAAGGAAGCGTAACCAGTTACGAATACAACAATTTGGGTAAAGTCATTACCTTAACAGCTACCATTACCGGGGAAACCTATATCACCAGGTATGAATATGATGCACAAGGCAAAGAAATAAAACACATTTACCCAAGTTCCTTTGCTACAGAAAATGTATATGATAATATCGGTAATGTCACCAAAGTAATCCGCGCGGATAATAAAGATGTGATCTGGGAATTGAATGAACTCACTGCCTTGGGACAGGTCAAAGCCCATACCCTTGGTAAATCAGGTAAAGTATTTACCAATACCTACACCAACGACTTTTTATCAAGCGCTATTGTTAGTGATGCAACTACCACCTCCTTTCAAGCCAGTTATACCATAGAACCTAATTCCGGTAACATGACACAACGGACAATTAACGGTGTGTCAGAAACTTTTTCGTACGACAATTTAGACAGGTTAACCACTATCAATTTTACACCTCCACTTACCAATACTGCCATAGCCATCAATTATACTGGTAATGGCAACATTGATTCAAAATCTGATGTGGGTACTTATGACTACAATGCCAAGCCACATGCCGTAGCCTCTATCAAGAACCAGACGGCTCAAGTACCTACCACCACCCAAACCATTGTTTATGATGCATACGGAAAAGTAAATGCCATTACAGATTTTAATCCCAATGCAAACACTTACCATAGTTACCTCATTAGTTACGGTACTGACCATGAACGCAATAAAATGCTGCACATCAACTCTGCCAATAGTGCCGACAACTATGTGCGCTATTATGCCACTTCGTACGAAAAAAATGTATACAACAACAATACCCAACAGGTGCATTATATCAACACGCCTATGGGTGTTACAGCAGTATACATCAAAGACAATACCGCCAATAATGATAAAATATTTCATTTATTAGCTGACCATCAAGGGACTATTACTACTATACTCTCTGAAACAGGACAAATAGTAGAAAATAATTATTATGATGCTTGGGGTAGAAAACGTAGTTACAACAAAATCACGGGTGTGCTTAGTTATACGGTTACTTATGGGCTTTTAGCACGTGGGTATACCGGGCACGAGCAGTTATTAGAAATTGGGCTCATCAATATGAATGGCAGGTTATACGACCCTATGGTTGGCCGAATGCTTAGCGCTGATAATTTTGTACAGGACCCTGGCAATAGTCAATCTTATAACCGGTATTCTTATTGCATCAACAACCCATTAAAATATACAGATCCAAGTGGACAAGCATTTGTTATTGATGATATTTTAGAAGTGATTATTTTTGCTGCTATCTTTAGTGCTACCACTTACACGTTTCAAATAGCAACCAGCCCCGGAGGATTTAACAATTGGAATTGGGAGAGCTTCGTGGCTAATGCTGCTTTGGGAGGAGCTATAGGAGGATTAACGTTTGGTATAGGACAGGCAGCAGGAGAAGCTATTCCCTTATTGTCCGGCTATATGACACAAACTACTGCTCGAATTATCGTAGGTGCTGGGCAAATGCTAGCACATGGAGCCGTGCAAGGAGTGATGAATATGGGCAGCGGGGGTACATTTATGCAAGGTTTTGCTTCCGGGGCTAGTAGTTCGCTTATTGGCTCTATCATGGGCAATTCATTTGGTGAAGGTGGCATGATACTCGCCGGAGCCATAGGTGGCGGGGTGGCAAATGCGGTTGCAGGAGGAGATTTTGCAAGGGGGTTTGTAGAGG
>JBIKPL010000350.1:0-3604 GCA_044357485.1 Cytophagales bacterium | reverse complement strand
TTTAGGGACAATATTCGATTTACTACTAGTAAAGTTCATAAAAAACACTCCTATTCGCTTAAAATAAAGAAAAACAATGCGACCTAAACGCCTATACCTATTGATTTATATTAAATAAATGAATTAGGGCGTTACCCTTCGGGTCGCGTGATCGGCACTCGTCCCGATTTTTTCGGGAAGCTCAAACAAAGCCTCTCCCGCTAACGCAAAGCAAATTACACCTACCTTATGGCTATAATTAAATTGGTTTGTAGGTAATTACTTCAAGAGATGTAACACTATTGAAGTCCTAATTTAATCTGCCAATTAAAAAGCAATTACCAACCAAAAATGGTTTTAAAAACAGCTCAGTTTTGTATTACCAAAAACATAATCAATATTATTTGACCATGCAAAATCATTTAGAGCCATTATTTTATTATAAATGGCATGGCATTTTGGCCTCATAAATTTAAGTACACTTGCGAAAAAAGGTTTAAAAATCATTTGAGTTAAGTTTTTCAGCAAGCCTTAAGTACAAGCAAACTATTTTAATGAGGTCATCACCATTTACGGGTGTGGTATACATTGACAAGGTGAAAATTTTTTGGCAGATAATTTTTAAGGTAATACTCCATAAACTACGCATTTTCACTGCTAATAAAATCCCGATTAAATCATTTCCTATACACCAATCATTACACATTAAATTGTAACTTTACCCCTAATCTAACATGTTGCTTTCTAAAACCTTTGCCTGTGTCTAAGATTTATTCCCTCGTTTTGCCTCCAGCTATTGCTTACAATGAAACCGCTTTGTTTCAACATGTAGCTACATTGGCAGATTATAAAGATGTATCAAAATTAAAAATACGCAAACTTCGTCGTTCGGTAGATGCTCGGGCTAAACAGGTTAAGATTAATGTGGAGGTAGAAGTGTTTTATGACGAAGTCATGACGCCATTTTTAAGCTTTCAAAAAAATTACCAAGAAGTAAGTCATCAACCGCAGGTTTTGATTGTAGGGGCAGGCCCTGCAGGTTTATTTGCCGCTTTACGTTGTATAGAATTAGGTTTTAAGCCTATTGTTTTTGAACGAGGAAAAGATGTTAGAACACGTCGTAGAGATTTAGCAGCCATTAATAAAGACCAACTTGTAAATCCCGAAAGTAATTATTGTTTTGGGGAAGGTGGTGCGGGTACCTATTCAGACGGAAAACTGTATACACGTTCTAAAAAACGTGGAGACATCAGAAGAATTTTAGAAATCTTAGTGGCTCATGGCGCAAAAGACGATATTTTAGTCGATGCCCATCCACACATTGGTACCAATAAATTACCTACTTTGGTAGCCGATCTTAGGGAATCTATTTTAAAAGCAGGTGGTGAAGTATTATTTGACACCAAAATTGTTGATGTTGAAGTACAGCAACATGAATTAAAAGCCATTCGTACGGAGGCAGGAAAAGTGTATACCGGCATTGGTGTTATTCTTGCAACAGGGCATTCGGCAAGAGATATTTTTTATATGCTTCACAAAAATAACATTACCATTGAAGCCAAACCTTTTGCGCTAGGGGTGAGGGTAGAACATCAACAAGCGTTGATTGACAGTATTCAATACCATTGCGAACAAGGAGATCGGGGTTTGTATTTGCCTGCATCGAGTTATGCTTTGGTTGCACAAGTGCCATACAAAGGGGTAGAAAAAGGTGTTTTTTCTTTTTGTATGTGTCCCGGAGGATTTATTGTTCCCTCCGCTACTGCTCCTGGTGAAATTGTGGTGAATGGTATGTCTCCTTCAAGAAGAGATTCTAAATTTTCAAATTCTGGTATTGTCGTTTCGGTAGATGAAACCGATTGGGTAGCTTACCAACATGAAGGTGTTTTTGCGGCATTGGCTTACCAACAAGCCATAGAACAAAAAGCTTGTGCCATTGCAGGAGGTTCGCAGGTGGCTCCAGCACAAAAACTATTGGATTTTGTGCAAGGAAAATTATCAACCAGCTTATTGCCTACCTCATACCAACCAGGATTAAAATCTGTATTGATGGATGAGGTGTTGCCAGCTCCAATTGCACACCGTTTGCGTGAAGGGTTTAAAATGTTTGGCCAAAAAATGCGCGGTTATTTGAGTAATGATGCTCAAATCATTGGCATTGAAAGTCGTACGTCTTCCCCAATTCGGGTGCCTCGTGATAAAGAAACCTTAGAACATGTAAGCACCAAAAGACTTTATCCTTGCGGAGAAGGGGCCGGTTATGCTGGAGGAATTGTTTCTGCGGCTATGGATGGTGAAAGATGTGCTGAGCAATTGATTTTGAAATACGGCAATAGTAAAGCCTAAAGATTTAAGTGGAATAACACGATGGTGTGCAGCTTGTTTCTAATGTTAAAAAGATGTTGTTTTGGGGATGTACATGATTTATATTTGAAACTAGTTAATTTTATAAGTGATTAATGTATGAAGGTTCTTATTATTCAAACAGCTTTTACCGGTGATGTCATTTTGGCAACACCACTTATTGAAAAATTGAATCAATTTTATCCACAAGCACAGATAGATTTTTTATTAAAAAAAGGAAACGAATCTTTGTTTCATCAACATCCAATTTTAAATAAAGTGTTGATTTTTAACAAGAAAGAAGGTAAAATCAAACAATTGTTTTCTTTAATCAAGCAGATTAGGGCCCAACAATATGATTATGTGATTAACCTACATCGGTTTTTTTCCTCGGGATTAATGGCGGCTTGTTCGGGTGCAACACATAAAATTGGGTTCGATAAAAATCCTTTTTCTTTTTGTTATACCTTTAAAAAAGAACATGTTATAGATGAAAAATCAAGTTTTATACATGAAATTGACAGAAATTTAGCCTTAATTCAACACCTTACCGATCATGAAACGGTTAAACCTAAACTTTATCCTAGCAAAGCAGATTTTGAGCAAGTAAAATCTAAAAACCCTTATGTATGTATAGCACCAGCTTCAGTATGGTTTACGAAGCAATTTCCCGTGCACAAATGGGTTGAGTTGATTAACCTTATTCCACCACATTATACCATAAACTTGCTTGGTGGGCCAACAGATAAGGGTTTGTGCGAAAATATACAAAGTAAATCTACCCATGGCAAGGTGGTGGTTTTGGCGGGTGAGTTAAGTTTTTTAGCGTCGGCAGCTTTAATGCAACATGCCCAAATGAATTTTGTAAATGATTCGGCGCCCTTGCACATGGCTTCGGCAACGAATGCGCCTGTGGTGGGTATATTTTGTTCTACAGTGCCAGGTTTTGGCTTTACCCCCGTGGCTGATCAATCATTTATCATAGAAACAAGTGAAAAATTAAGTTGTAGACCATGTGGTTTGCATGGCTACAAAGCTTGTCCCGAATCGCATTTTAAATGTGCCGACTTGGATGTTGCCGGTATATTGAGCAACGTAAATTTACTTAGGAGCTGCTGAAAAACAGTTTATTTGTTGATTTTTAGAGATTTAATCTATTGCTTTAACCGTTTAAATGCAAGGGTATTCATTTCGTAGGGCGTTCCCTTCGGTCGCGTGATCGGCACTCGCTATTTTTCTTGTGGTCAAATCATATCGTATTAAAAGATTACCTCAACCCACA
>JBIKPL010000349.1:0-3605 GCA_044357485.1 Cytophagales bacterium | reverse complement strand
CTCGGGCATTGAGGCCAAAGCCAATGGCCGCTGATTCTGACCAAGACATGCCACCGAATTTAGCACCTAAACCGCCACCTACAATTTTGCCTACAAAAGAAATAAGTACCACAAACAAGGTAAGGGTTAAGTCGAAATTTTGAATAAAATTCACTTTTAAACCTATGGTCACAAAAAACAAAGGGGCAAATATATTGTTCACAAAATGATATACGATTTCTTTAGCCCTCACGGTAAAATGTTTTGAATCGCCCAAGGCCACGCCGAAAATAAAAGCCCCAAAAATAGCATGAATTCCTATATATTCTGTAAAGGCTGCCGCTAACAAACAAAACGAAATAGATAAAGACAATATCCCTCCAGGAAACGACAGCGATTTATTGACCCAAGGAAGAATTTTATTCAACAAAAACTTGCCTACGGTTAACATCATCACCACATACCCAATGGTCAATGCCAAGGTATATGAAACCTGAAAACTACCTTGCCCATCATTGATCATGCTCAAGACTACCGAAAACACCAACCAACCAATGACATCATCGACCATGGCAGCAGAAATAATAAGCATCCCAACTTGGGTACGGAGCAAATGGGTATCCATCAATATTTTAGCAATTACCGGCAAGGCCGAAATAGAAAGGGCAATGCCTAGAAACAAAGAAAACACCAATTGTGAATTGGCATCTTTTAAACCAAAAAATCCAGGAAAATACCAAGCACAAATAAATCCGATGGCAAATGGAATTAAAATACTTGATAAACTAATATACAATGCCTTGCGCGATTGGCTAATGACCATATCAAGCTCCACTTCTAAACCGGCTACAAAAAGCAACAATATGACCGCGACTTTTGTAAAACCGTCAATGGCAATAGCGACATTATTTTGTGGAAAGAAAAAAGCAAAGGTGTTAGGAGACAACATCCCTAATACGGTTGGTCCAAGCAAAATGCCTGCTAATATTTCTCCAATGACAATAGGTTGCTTGAATTTTCGAAAAACCTCCCCCAATATTCTCCCCGAAAGCAATAGTAGGGCAAAAGTGAGCAATAAATTTATAACTTCTGAATGGGCTAATTTAGGCATTGGAGCTTTGAGTGCGAGAGTGAATAATTAACAAACTACATGGCAAATCTTCAAGTGCATGTTCAAGTCCATGAGGGAAGAGACGTTGTAGCAGCCCCAATTCTTGGTCGGGAGAATTCACTACTAACAAATCGGCTTCTTGTTCACGTGCAAAATGGGTAATTTCTTTACCAGGTTTCCCTTTTAACATTTTAAAATTCACCTTTAAAGCCCCAAATTGGTGTTCAAGATGTAAGGCGTCCAAGGTTTGACGCTCTTCTATAATTTTGGCTCTTTTAATGCCTTCTAATTCATCTTCACAGACAGTAGTTTCTGCCAAAGAGGTAACACTGTACATGTCGTCTTCTTTTACCAACATCATATCATTTACGGCCAAATGGTTGGCAAAATAAATAGCACTGTCGATGGTAGACGCGGTCTTTGGATGATCTATACAATTCACAACCATCTTTGAATAGCCATGAGGGTTTAAAGAAGGCTCATTAAGCATCAAAACGGAACATTTCGCCTTGCGACAAATGCTTCGCGATACGGAACCCATGATGTATCGCCAAGGGCTCTCTTTTTGCAATGCGCCTGCAATCAATAAGTCAATATAATTTTGTTTGGTAATTTCTAATAAGGTATCAACCACATCGCCTTCTTTATGGATAAACTCATAGGCAATGGAATGGTGATTGTATTTATCAAAAATAGGCTTCAATTTCAGACTATCACTTGCGACACCAATGTGTATAAAATAAAGTTTGGCATTGAATGCCTTGGCAAAGTAAAACCCTTCACTTACCATTTCTTCGACACGTGGTGACAAGGTAACGGCCACTGCAATGCGATCAAACGGAATAGGTGCTATCTTAAAATCCCCCATATACATATTTTTTTAGACAAAGCAAATTACAATAAAACATTGTAATTTAATACCTATGCTAATTTTTGTTTTCTAATGTGGTCGATAAAACGAACACAATAGTGATGAATGGAGAATGATGCGTAATTTTAGCAAATCATCATAAGTGGTGGCACGAATGATGATACCGCACATATTCGTGCCACCACGAATACTAAACCCAAACCATTACCGTACATCCAATTTTTGATTGTCGAGCGGTATTTCAAATTCTAATTTGTCAGAGGCATAAAAGCTATCGTACAGTCGTTCATTGTTGGTCATCAATTCAACCAATACCTCATGTTTACCAGCAGTTAAACCCGTAATTTTAACAGGTTTCCATTCTCTTAAAAAAACTTCTGTTTGGTTGTCGATGGTTAATTTAACCATGTCATTATTTTGAGCAAGGTCAATATTCAACAACATAAAATCAACCAGTGCTGAAGAGGTTTCTCTGTAGGTCGGTAAATTTAAAAAAATCATCGGTTGGCTAAGGTCTATGCTTGCTTGGTTATCGACCCCAATATTGAGTTGAGACAAACTCAGGGCCTCAGGGTGTTTTAAGCATATCCCATTGCCATCGCATAAATATGCGGCACATATAAATTGTCCTTTGGGTAGGTGCACTTTTTCTTCTGCTTGAAAGACAAACTTCTGTGTGCCATTTTCGATCGCTAACCGTATCGAATGCCCGTCTAACAGGGGAAAATTGGTGGTTTTAAATTTAAAATCAACATCACCTGGCGGCAACAAGGTGTTACTCAGGGGACTTTCTTGTACCAAAATGGCTTCTGAAAAAAGATTTTTGGGTTCAACATAACTAAAGGCCAATTCATCCGAAACACTGCTCAGCACTTCAATGGGTTTGTCTCCTTTAAAATCGGTAGCAGTCCCCGACTTCGTTTCTGATTTTTCAGATACTTCACATTGCATTAAAACAAATCCAAGCATCACCAATATAAATAATTGTCTAAAAGAGTTCTTTTCCATAAAAAATTAATTTAGGCAAATGTAAAGTGCATCAATTGTAGAAAAAATGACTATATGGCGTATGATTATAAAATTAAAATCAAGTAAAACGTTAAGGAATATCACAAAACAAAAGCCCTTCAATGAGGTCACGACGAAAAAGTAAGGGCATCAAAAACCGGGCATCAACAAAAAAAGCGTCTCGAAATTGAGACGCTTTTAATTTATAACAACCTATGTATTCTCCAAACTACTTATTCTCCAAACAACCAAATGTTGCCATAAATATAGTTTTCAAGACCCAGTTTTTTTAGTTTTTTAATTTCAGCATTGGCTTCTTTAAAGCTGTATACTTGATTGGTCACTACATAATAAAACTGTTCACCCTTACTCTTCACCAAAAAGGTATTTAATTTAGCAAAACGTTTTAATGATTTTTGATATGCTTTGGCATGCTCAATAGTTTTATGTGCGGCAATCACGATATCGGCTTTACCATTAGGAAAAAGGGTAAAGAAAGCATCAGGATGGTCTTTTAAGCCTTTCACCGCTTCAATTCTTTCCAATTCATCTAACTTGGTTTCGTCAACCGTAATGCTTGCTTTCTCTGTCGACTCAATATAGGTTTTATGATCGCCCATAAACATTTTTTTCAAG
>JBIKPL010000079.1:0-9732 GCA_044357485.1 Cytophagales bacterium | reverse complement strand
AACAACCAGGATTGGCAATTTTACTGGCCGTTTTAATGGCATCACGTTTCAATTCAGGTAAACCGTATACAAAACCATTGGTTTCAGGTCTAAAATCTTGACTTAAATCAATGATTTTAACATTGTTTGGAATAGCGTTTTCGTTGACGAATTTTACCGCATCGCCATGACCAAGACATAAAAATAAAACATCAATGTTGTAATGTAATTCGGAGGCAAATTTCAAATCAGTATCGCCCAATAAATCATTGTGCACGGCATATACATAATTCCCGGCATTGCTTTTACTGTGTACATAAGCAATGTCTACTTCAGGATGATGAATCAAAATACGTAACAATTCACCTCCAGTATATCCCGCACCACCTGCAATTCCTGCTTTAATTTTCATGTTTTTTTAGTCTAGCGTACTGGGTACAGGGTACAGAGAATTCTAGACTCTGTACCCTGTACCCTATACCATTTACTTATTCGCTTCTTGTACTTTGTGGTAAATCATCGTTTGGTTACCAAATATTTTGGAGAAACCTTTCACATCTTCACCACTCCAAGCATTGTTCATTTCACCGTAGGTGCCAAATTTGTCTGACATCATGTCGAAATCAGATTGAATACCGATAATATGAAAACGGTAGGGCGCTAAGAAAACGGTTACCGTACCTGTCACATTTTGTTGGGTGTCTTCTAAGAAAGTTTCGATGTTACGCATCACAGGATCAAGAAATTGACCTTCGTGCACAAAGTTTCCGTACCAACCTGACAATTGTTCTTTCCAGTACATTTGCCATTTGGTAAGGGTATGTTTTTCAAGGGCGTGATGTGCTTTAATGATCATCACAGGAGCGGCAGCTTCAAATCCAACCCTGCCTTTGATACCGATAATCGTATCTCCAACATGAATATCCCTACCCACCCCATAAGGCCCGGCAATGGCTTGCAGTTTGATGATGGCATCTACCGATTTGGCAAATTTTTCACCATTCACCGCAACCAATTGTCCTTTTATAAATTCCAACGTCACTTCCTCTTCACCAGTTTTAGTGACTTGTGTTGGGAAAGCTGATTCTGGCAATGTTTTGTCTGAAGTCAAGGTTTCTTTTCCGCCAACACTTGTACCCCAAATACCTACGTTGATAGAGTAAGCAGCTTTGGTCCAATCGCGAACAACACCTTTGGCTTTGAGGTAGTCGATTTCTTCTTCACGAGACAGTTTCATATCCCTGATAGGCGTAATTACGCCTGCAGAAGGAAAAATAATATTAAAAATCATGTCGAAACGTACCTGGTCATTTCCGGCACCGGTTGATCCGTGAGCAACAAACTCCGCTCCAATTTCCTTGGCATATTCAGCAATGGCCATGGCTTGAAAAACACGTTCAGCACTCACTGAAAGTGGATAAGTGTTGTTTTTAAGAATGTTTCCATAAATCAAAAAACGCACACATTCTTGGTAATATTTATCTGTCAAATCAAGGGTAACATGTTTGATTACCCCTAATTCATATGCTTTTTTTTCGATGTCAGCAAGTTCTGCTTTGCTAAATCCACCCGTATTCACAATGGCAGAATATACATCCATTCCCTTGTCTTCCGCGAGGTATTTTACACAATAGGTGGTATCAAGACCGCCACTAAAGGCTAAAACTACTTTGTTATTCATTTTTAGTTTTCAGTTTAGAGTTTTCAGTTTTTAGTTTTCAGTTCAGCGTTTTAGTTTTTAGTTTTCAACTCTTAACTTTCTACCCTGAACTCGTAACCCAAAAAACTATTTTTCAGGATCATACAACATGCCTGTACACATACAATGTTTGCGACCGGTTGCTGTTAAAATATCATAATTGGCACAACTTGAACATCCCTTCCAAAAGTCTTCATCATCTGTGAGGGCTTCAAGGTTTGCTTCTTCATAACCCAATTGTTTATTGATTTTCATGACAGGCATACTTGTCGTGATACCGAACAATTTGGCCCCTGGAAATTTTTTCAAAGACAATTCAAAAGCTTTTTCTTTGATGCGTGTTGCTAAACCACCTTTTCGAGATTCGGGCACTACAATTAAACCAGAGTTTGCGACAAATCGGTTGTGTTCCCAAGATTCAATATAACAAAAGCCCATAAAACGCTCACCTTCTAATGCGATAACCGCTTTACCTTCTATCATTTTGGTTTTAATGTATTCAGGATCTCTTTTGGCAATACCGGTGCCTCGGGCTTTGGCACTTTCTTCTATTTCTTTGCAAATAATGTCTGCAAAACTAATGTCGTCTTCGGTGGCGTATCGAACAATGATGTTGTCCATCTTAATAATTGAAATCTTTTAATGAATTTATCTTAATAAAGCAGTGTGGTAAAGAATTCCGCATAGGCATTCAACTCAAGGCGCCACTAGGGCCTAGGATTAAACGACCTTGCAACAGGCTCGTTCACAGCGGTATAAGATGCTATATAAAAGTAAGTATTCATTAATTCAGAATCAATTTCAATAAATGAAGTTATAAAGATTACAAAAATAGTTAAATATGAATCGTTGACAAAAGTTTTACCTAGTTTTTTAAGGTCTCAATTTATCCCAATCAAAAAAAACAGCATTAGACTTCTACTACAATCAGCAAATATTAAATTTTAAAGAGTACAGAAAAGCCTGCTTCCATATTTTAAATGATATATTTGTATACGATCAACATAGTATATGCAAAACACGTATCATTTTCTAAAACACCTTTCCGTAGCACTTGAAGCACCACTTTTAGGAGCTGAATTAGCGGTGTGTTTTACCCAAAGTAAAGATGAAATGGTATTAGGGTTTGCCAAACCGGGGAATGATTTTTACATCAAAGCCCATTTAAGAAATTTTTTAACTTGTCTATCATTCACCGAAGAATTCCATAGGGCCAAGCGCAACAGCACTGATTTATTTAAATCGGCTATTGGCACCAAAGTAATGAAAATAGTGCAACATCAATTTGAAAGAAGCTTTCATCTTGAACTGAGCGGCAACAAACAATTGCTATTTAAAATGCATGGCAGTAGAGCCAACATTGTTTTGTTTGAGAATGGCATCGCTACGGAATTGTTACACAACAGCATGAGTAATGATTTAACTATCAAATTAAAAGACTTGTCCAAAAAGTATGACTTGAGTATTGAACAATTCGAATTATTAAATGGTGATTTGAAACAATTTATGCCCACGTTTGACAAACAAATCCTTCATTACTTTGATTCCCTTGGCTACCCGTTGCTGACCTTGGCTGACAAATGGAAAATGTTTCAATATAAGTTTCAAGAAATGGATCAGGGACATTTTTACATCAATGCGACTGAGACTGCACCTGAATTTTCGCTTTTCAAAACTGAAACGACCTATGTTGAATCTACAGAGGCATTGACAATTTGTTCGGCATATATGGCTGAATTTGGCAATTATTATCATTTTCATGAAGAAAAAAACAACCTCCTCAAAACAATCAACAAACGTATAGCGCAACTCCAGAAATTCATTCAACAAAATACAGCCAAATATATAGAACTAACGAATGCCATTTCACCAGACACGGTGGCCAATGTCATCATGGCAAATTTGCATGCAATTCCTGAAAAAAGTTTAAGTGTGCGTTTGTATAATTTTTATACAGAAGCAGAAGAATTGATTCATTTCAAGCCCAATATTACGCCTCAGAAACATGCAGAACAACTTTACAGGAAAGCTAAAAATAGAAAAATAGAGCTCAGCAAACTCCAAGAAAACATAGATCAAAAAGCAGCCGAACATTTGAAATTTCAGCAATTAAGTGATTTATTAATGCAATTGGAAAACCTGAAAGAAGTAAGGTTATTTGCTACCCAACAAGGTTTCAGTAAAGTGGTGATTGAAAAAGAAAGCAAAACGCCAGAGGCATTGTTTAAAACCTATACTTTTGAAGGGTATAAAATATTAGTGGGCAGAAATGCAAAAAACAATGATGTATTGACCAAAGAATATGCACACAAAGATGATCTTTGGCTGCATGCCAAAGATGTGAGCGGTTCGCATGTCGTGATTAAAAATCAATCGGGGAAAAATTTCCCCAGATCTGTAATTGAATATGCCGCTACGTTAGCTGCCTGGAACTCAAAACGAAGAACAGATAGTTTGTGTCCGGTAACAGTGACCCTCAAAAAATATGTTCGTAAACCCAAAGGTTTAGCAGCAGGAAAAGTGATTGTTGAAAAAGAAGAAGTGGTTTTGGTGGTTCCGAAAGAGGTTAATAGTTGATTTCCAATACGCATCGTATTGGTTTTAGATAAATAATAGTGATTATCTGTTATACGGATGGTACAAGCGAAAAAGTGGTGCAGTAATTTCATTCCCTCAAAAACCAAAAGCCTCTTATATTTGAATATAAGAGGCTTTTTTGGTGAGATTGTGTTTTGATTGGTAGTTTTTGTTATGGTGAGATGTAGTAGAATTGGACAATATTTGAGCAAAAACTACTTCACTATTTCAAATCAATACTTTTGCATAATTGCTACTCAAAATTAACCATTTCAATCAAAATAAAATATTTTGTTTTGGGTGCATATCTTACATTTGCTACACTAAAAACTAACATGTACTTGTAAATCTATTTCTAAGGTATTCGCTTAATATTAGAAATGAAATTTTTATATTGCAAAACACTTAAAATGCTTTCCATGAAAAAAACTTTACTAACTCTTAGTGCGATTGTTTCAATTACGATTACTTCAATAGCTCAAAATGTCTACATTCCTGATGGACAATTTAAGTATTTATTATTAACAGATAATACTATAAATACTGATGAAGACAAATTGGAAATTTCGGTTGCAGAAGCAAATGCTTTCACTGGTGCTATCACTCTAGCTAATTATGACATACAATCACTTGTTGGTATTGAGGCTTTTGTTAATTTAACTGCACTTAATTGTGGCAGCAATCAACTAACAAGCCTAGATGTAACAAAAAACACGGCTTTAACTGAGCTTTATTGTTACTCTAATCAACTAACAAGCTTAAATGTAACACAAAATACGGCTTTAACTGCGCTTAATTGTGGCAGTAATCAACTAACAAGCTTAGATGTTACGAATAATTTGAATTTAGCGTCACTTGATTGTTACGATAATCAACTAACAAGCTTAAATGTAACGAATAATACGGCTTTAACTGCGCTTTATAGTAACAATAATCAACTAACAAGCTTAGATGTAACAAATAATTTGAATTTAGTCACACTTGATTGTTACTCTAATCAACTAACAAGCTTAAATGTAACGAATAATACGGCTTTAACTGAGCTTTATTGTAACGATAATCAACTAATAAGCTTAGATGTAACAAATAATTTGAATTTAGTCAAACTTTATTGTTTGTCTAATCAACTAACAAGCTTAGATGTAACGAAAAATACTGCTTTAACTGAACTTCGTTGTTACTCTAATCAATTAACAAGCTTAAATGTAACGAATAATACAAATTTAACTCATCTTTATTGTTTCTCTAATCAACTTACAAGCATAGATGTAACCAATAATACAGCTATAATTGTTCTTTCTTGTAAGGAAAATCAACTAATAAGCTTAGATGTAACAAATAATTTGAATTTAACTACACTTAATTGTTCTAGTAATCTTAATTTAACCTGTATTCAGGCATTAGATTCTCAAGATAAAACTAATTGGCAAAAAGATAATATAGCTCAATACAATGAAAATTGTAATTATGTAACGTCAATAAACGAAAATGAAATATTAACCGAACCCAAAACAATCTCAACTATTTACAACCTACAAGGTCAACTGGTAAGTAACACTTATCAAGGTTTAGTTATTATCCGTTATACGGATGGTACAAGCGAAAAAGTGGTGCAGTAATTTCATTCACACAAAAACAAAAAAACCTCTTATATCTGAAATATAAGAGGCTTTTTTGTGAGATTGTGTTTTGATTGAATCACAACTTTAATTTATGAAAGAATGTAAACAAATAAAAAAAGCATATATTTGTTTAGCTACATAACACTAGATATGGATTTGCGAACTACTATTGACATATTAAGTAAACTTAGACCTCAATTGGTTTCAAAATATCACCTTACTTCAATGGGTCTTTTTGGTTCAATTCTAAGAGATGATTTTAATGAAAATAGTGATATTGATATTATTGTAGATTTTTCAGCACCCATAGGAATTGAATTTATTGAACTTGCTGAATATATTGAAACGAAGCTCCATAAACCAGTCGATTTGGTGTCTAGAAATGGGATAAAACAACAATATTTTTTAAGTATCGAAAAAGAAATTTTATATGTCTAAGCGAGAGCCTAAATTATTAATTGACGACATAAAATTGAGTTGTCAAAAAATTATACCATATATTTCGAAGATTTTTTGCTTTACCATATTTGATTTTAACTCACTGTTTAGCTTTTAACGAACAAGTAAACATACGAAAGTATTATTTCAATCGACTGACAGCTAGGAGCAACAGGAATTTTCCATAAAAGACTGTTTTAAAATTACCCAAAATTGGTAACTTTATAAAAAAATAAAATTATGTCACGAAATACATCCGTTTCTTTGGGCAATCATTTTGAAAGCTTTGTTTTAAACCGCGTTTCTGAAGGTCGATTTAAAAATGCAAGCGAAGTAATAAGAGCAGGTTTAAGGTTGTTGGAAGAAGAAGAGAATAAAATAATTGCACTAAAAAAAGCCATTAACGAAGGCATTGAAAGTGGTATTGATAAAAATTTCGACCCTAAAAAGCACCTTGATTTTTTAAAATCTAAGCACCAGAAATGAACAACTATTTTTTAACCAATAAAGCGGTATCAGATTTGTCTAAAATTTGGGAATATACTTACGAAGTTTGGTCAGAAAGCCAAGCGGATAAATACTATTTTGAGTTATTAAATGATTGTCAATACTTGGCAAACCACCAACATACAGGTAAAAATTATATTGAAATTAATAAAGAAATATTCGGTTATAAATCAGGACAACATATTATTTTTTATCGGATTAAAAGTAAAAATGAAATAGAAATTACAAGAATCTTACATTCAAGCATGGATTTGAGTAATAGCATTCAAGACAAATAAAATGCTTCCAGCTTTAGGCACATTACCTCAGAAAGAGACAAAAAAAAATCTTCGTAGCTCGTTAGTTATTAACGTTCTACGAAGATTTTTATGGAGCCGCAGGGACTACTTTAAAAAATTTAAGTGCTTAATTTATAATACATTGAATTATTTAAAATATTTAATTGGACAATTTTTGGACAAAAACCTTATTGCTATTCCAAATCAACGCAATCTAAATCAATACTTTTGACTTGA
Source organism: Cytophagales bacterium (assembly GCA_044357485.1). GTDB lineage: Bacteria > Bacteroidota > Bacteroidia > Cytophagales > UBA9547 > CALPQG02. The sequence goes on along the minus strand of JBIKPL010000079.1, from coordinate 2,395 downwards.
TTACTAGACAAAGATAATCATTTCAACCAACAAAATAAATGTTTTGTTTTGGGTGCATATTTTACACTTGCTACATCAAATATTATTAAAATCACTTTCTAAAATCAGGTAGTATTTTTTTGAAAAAGCTACTATTCTGTATCATTGGTTCGTAAAATGCAAAAAGAAAATTTAAACCTAAGCCTAGCATAAAGCTCGCAAAGTAACCTAGCATATTCAATGCTGTAAAAAACTTGTTTTTGCGTTTAAGTTGGCTAATTACAAAAATATTATCATCAATAAGATTAGTCAATTCTGTATAAGACTGAAAAGCTAAATCATATTTCAGAAAAGCATTATTAGAATCACTGATATTTTCAAAGTTTTTAGCCTCTCTAACCAATAAAACACAGGCTTTTCGGAGTTTATTGTACTTTACATAAAATTCTCCATCTTGAACTTGTAACAAATCAACATTCTTTGTTTGTTTTTCAAATTTTATCAAATTATCATGATGATAAATATTCAAAACCTTAAATGCATCAAAGATTGTTCTTTTGATATGTCCTTTAGCTTTTTTTAATTCATCATCAATATTAATTACTGAATCAGTTAGAAAACATCTTGCAACGTGGTCATTAAACGACCTTAATTCATTGTGAATTTGTAATGGAAAGCTTTCGTATAAAGATTCTATCTGAATAATTAATGGCTTAATTACGCTATTGTATTCTTGATACAACTCAGATAATAAACGTTCTTGTTCAAGTGAAAAAAGTGGCACAATTTATATTTTTGATAGTTTTTTGTCGATTGTATTCATATTCAAAAAACGATTTAAAAACAAATATACACTTCCACGTGTCAAAGCTCGGTCATCTGATTTTGAATAAGACAATATCTTTTTACCTAAACGAGCCTCCAAATGGCTTTCAAGCGTTGATACATCTTTATCCATAATTGAATCCCATTCAAGACCAACTGAATTAGAAATGTTTTTTTTAGATATTTCGCTTAATTGAAACATGGCTTTCTTAAAACTATTTTAGATAATACTCTTACTAATAGATTATTAGTTAAAACGGACTGCAAAGCTAACCAAAAGAATAACAATATTCTAATTATTTATTACTCTTTTGTTTATAGACATTACGACAAATCAATTAAAAGGGTTTAAATTATTTAAAAACTAACAAGTACTTGTAAATCTATTTCTAAGGTATTGGCTAATATTTTTAAAGTTAAGATAGTTGGATTAATTAAACCTTTTTCTAATCTTACTATTTGTGAACGTTCAATATTGCATTTGTCAGCAAATAAAGATTGAGTATACCCTTTACTAAGCCTTAATTCTTTAAGTCTTAATCCAAAATTTTGAAGATATGCTACGTCTCTATTTTTATTCACATAGCAATCAAGTATAAAAATTTAAATATAAGTGAGGCGTAAAATGCACTATTGGAATTTAATTCATATTATTGTAGAATATTTTAAAACTAATTTTAACAATGAAGAAAAAATTACTAACTCTCATTTCAATTATTGCATTTGCATTTACTCTTTCAGCACAAAATGTAACCATTCCTGATGCAAATTTTAAAGCTTATTTGTTGGCTAATAATGCCATTAATACTGATGCTGATAAATTAAATATTTCATTTACAGAAGCTGTTGCTTTTAAAGGTAAGTTAAATGTTTCATACAGGAACATCGTCTCCCTTGTTGGTATCGAGGCATTTATAAATTTAACTTACCTTGATTGTGGCTACACTAAAATAACAAGCATAGATGTAACTAAAAATACAGCTTTAACAGACCTTCATTGTTACAATAATCAACTAACAAGCCTAGATGTAACGAAAAACACTGCTTTAACTGGTCTTTACTCTAGCTTTAATAAAATAACAAGCTTAGACATAACGAACAATATGGCTTTAAAAAGGCTTGATTGTTACAAAAATCAAATAACAAGCTTAGATTTAACGAAAAATACAGCTTTAACTAAGCTTCTCTGTGGTTATAATCAACTAACAAATATAGACGTAACGAAATGTACGGCTTTAACTTACCTTGATTGTTACTCAAATAAATTAATTAACTTAGATTTAACAAAAAATATTGGTTTAATAAAACTTGGAACTAATTTTAATTCTAATTTAAGTTGTATTCAAGCATTAAATTCTCAAGATAAAACTAATTGGACAAAAGACAATACTGCAGAATACAATGAAAATTGTAATTATACGGTTGGTCTAAATGATGAAACAATAATCCAACCTAAATCAATAGTTCACATCTACAACATCCAAGGTCAAGAAGTGAGTAAATCTTACACAGGATTAGTGATATACAAATACACCGATGGTACAAGCGAAAAAGTGGTGCAGTAATTTCATTCACACAAAAACAAAAAGCC
>JBIKPL010000078.1:0-9735 GCA_044357485.1 Cytophagales bacterium | reverse complement strand
CAAGGCAGTGTTGTCGTGAAATATGCAGGTTCTCCCATTCCTTTGAGTTTTAGTGAAAGAGATGACCATAAGGAAGTGACGGTTATTGAACTTCTTGGTAATCAATTTGTCTATACTGTACTGCAAGTGCCTTTGTTTAGACCTTTGATCCGATTTAAAGGTAGCGCCAACAAAGTAGTGACTGCATTAGCTGCTTACCAACACCAAACGGTTTTGCCTGCCTGGGGAGAAATTATATTAACAGAAAGTGTTGATTTTATTGCCTTTAATCAAGAGGTGGCGCAAAGTTGTATCGATAATCAAATTGAAATTTTAAACAGACAATTGTTGATTGATCAGTCCGTGCATCAATCCGTTCGTGAAGCCTATGTGGCAGGTGCTGATAATAATCCACTCGAAAATACCAGAGAAATTTTCAAATTAAAATGTGAGAAATCTGGCTTAGACGAAACGAATATCGATACATTAATGCCTCTTTTTGATGAAATATTGGCACAAGTGAAGGAATCTAATTAAACCTTGAGCGATGAAAATTTTAAAAGTTATTCTGCGTAATCTTCATTCTCTTAAAGGCAATCATACGATTGATTTCGCCAATGGTATTTTGGCTAATGCGGGTTTATATGCCATTACTGGTCAAACTGGTGCAGGGAAATCTACTATTTTAGATGCCATAACTTTGGCTTTGTATGGTCAAAGCAATCGGCATGGGAATGCCAAAGCGGAAGAAGAAATCATTACTAGAAATGAAAAGGAAGCTTTTGCAGAAACGACTTTTGAAGTCAATCACGAAGTGTATGTGGCACGTTGGGCAGCTTCCTACACTAAAAACAGAACCCTAAAAGCGACCGAACGCAGGTTGTATCAATACCATGATGGCGAATTGTTGTTGCTAACCGAAGGGGTTTCCGCGACTCAAAATGCAGTTTTAACAATCATTGGTTTGAATTTTGACCAATTTACCAAATCGGTATTGCTCGCTCAGAATAATTTTTCGGCATTTTTAAAAGCAAAACCTAGCGAACGGGCAGAGATGCTGAGTAAAATTACAGGGACACAAATTTATGAAGATATTTCTAAAGCCGTTTTTGAAAAAACAAGTGTACTAAAAGACGAATTGTTACAGTTAACAGTACAATTGAAATCTGATTTGCTAGATGATGAGGCTGTGGAGGTACTTCAAAAACTGGTGCTCGATAAAACCGCAGCCTTAGAAATTTTAAAAGCAGAAAATTTGGTTTTGCTCGATAAAATTAATGTGATCAATGACAGTCGTGTGTTACAAGCGGACTTGGCACAATTTCAGGCTTCAATTCAGTTGATTGAAACGCAGATGGTTGAAAACGAGGCGCAATACCTTTTACTGGCACAATATCAAAAAGCGCTTTTATTGCAACAGGTTTTAAGTGATTATGAAAATAGTCAAAAAAATATAGCACTCAATCAAACGCAATTAGACGAAGTGACACTTGTGCTTGAGGAGGTAAGATTGACCTTAGGACAACTTGAAACACATATCCAAACCAACACCGCTGCGCTGCATGCTTTTCAGCAAAATCTTGATGAAAGTCTGCCTTTGATAGAAGAAGCCAAAAAAATAAAATCAACTTACGACCATAAATTTGAAACGCTACAAGAATTAAACAATGAAATAGCTTCCAAAGCTATCGTTGCCCATGAATTATCAATACAAATTGTTTCGCTTGATAAAGCAACGGTAGGGGTGCATCAAGAATTGTATGAGGTAAATTTAGTGATTGATCAAAATAGGGATTACCAAACTTGGGAAACACAACGTAATGTGTTAGGGAATCATTATACGGATATTACAAGTATGCAAAAGGCGATTTCCGGAATGGATACCAAGGGAATTCAGGCTCATATTGCACAATTAACTACCCAACAAATCGCCATTCAGCAACAGCAACAAACATTGATGACGCACATTGGAATGGAAGAAGAAACCATTGGCAATTTGTCGTCGCAATTACATCATTTGCCTGTTTTTGAATTATTAACCCAAGAGAAAGAACAACTACAAGGTCAATTGAATTTATTGACTAAATATGATGAGTATTTAACTAAAATAGCGACGGCATTTCATCATCAAAATGGGTTAAAAACAATTGAACAAGAATTGAAATCCGCGCTATCTGCTGCAACAATTGCACTTGAACAGCAAGTTATGCTGGTAGATGTACTCAATGAAAATGCGATTCTACAACAAAAAATAGCTGGTTTTGCCCAACATAGAGCTGATTTGGAAAAGGGGAAACCTTGCCCGCTTTGTGGGGCTGATCATCATCCTTTTGCAGAAAACAATCCTCCTCAAGACGAACAAAAAGAGCGATGGAAGGCGGAACAAACGAAGTTAACAGAAGATAGACATCGATGTGCTGGTCTAGAAAAAGAATATGCCAGTGTATTAGCCGATCTTAGGAATTCAAATGCTACTTTGATTGATTTAAACAGCGAAGTTGTAAGTGTTAAGTCTTTGATTGTTATTGAAATACACGACAATGATTTGCCGACAGCCATTTCCAGTACGCAATTGCAATTAGATAAGGTGCAAAAACAATTGGCAGAACATCAGCTTTTGACAGCTCGTTTACTCGCGCAAAATAAAGTGTTAAAAACCCATTCGGATGCTTACAATGATTTGAATGTAAAAGCCCTGTTACTTCAAAACGAGGTAGATGTGCAAACGCAAGTGTTGGAGAATCAGCGTGCGATTGTCAAAGATAAATGGGCTGCGATTCAAGCGGCTTATGATAATATTCGACTTATATTTAAAGAATTTGGGGAGGTATTAAAAGACGATGATATTGAACTCGTTAAAGTGATTGCCAAACAGTTAACTGCTAATTTTCAACAGTGGTTAAAAGCAACCCAAGATAGTGAAGCCATCAAGGCCCGTTTAATGGTAATGCAAACCGCGATGGTGGAATCATTATCGCAAAAAGGGAGTGTGGAGGATTTGCTCACCTCGCTCAAAATGAAGCAATTACAGGTGGTGACCGAAAAGGATTCTTTAGCAGAAGAATTGACCAAAATAGTGTCTCAATTTACCCTGTCAGATCCAGTTCAAGAAGAAGAACGATTAAGAAATATGTTGAAAAATTGTCAACAGGCGCTTCATCAAGATACAAACCAACAGGCGGCATTAAGCGCTTTTATGTTGGAGAAATCAAATGTTCAACAAAAAATGTTGCTCGACCAAGGTGTTTTAACATTGTCTTTTCAAAGTGCTACTGTAATGTTAAATGCCGCCATGGAGGAGAACGCCTTTGGGTCGATTTCGGAACTTAAATTGGCCTTGAGCTTAAGTAATCATGCTCAAATTAAACAACAACAAGACGCTGAAGCACAACAATACCAACAATTGAAGGGCGCTTTGCATGCGGCACAATTGAAATTAGAGACTCTAATGTTAAAAGGTTTGCCTGAAGAAGATTTGTATGGCCTTATGTTAGCGCAAAATGAACTTGAAAATACACAAACCGTTTATTACCAAGAAATAGGAAGTGTGAATGAACAACTTAGGAAAAATGAAATAGAAATTTTACAGAATCAACAAAAAATTGCAGTCATTAAAAATAAAGAATCCGTTTTCCATCAATGGCAGCAATTGAATGGCTTAATTGGGTCAAAATCTGGAGATTCCTTTAAAAAGTTTGCCCAAGATTTTACCCTTACCTTATTGATTCAACATGCCAACAGGCATTTGAAAGTGATGTATAATCGTTATGAATTGTATAAAAAAGACGATTCAACCGAAATGGAATTACAGATAAAGGATAAAAACTTTTTTGATGATGTGAGAAATATCAATTCCTTATCTGGAGGAGAAACTTTTTTAGTGAGTTTGTCATTGGCTTTGGGGTTGTCTGATTTAGCCAGTAAAAAAACTAAAATTCGTTCTTTATTTATCGATGAAGGTTTTGGAACCTTAGATCCAGAAAACTTAAACAATGCCTTGGATGCACTTGAATTGTTGAGGCAAACCGATGATCGTCAGATTGGCATTATTTCGCATGTAGAGGAATTAAAGAAGCGTATTCATACCCAAATTCAAGTCAATAAAGTTACGGCAGAATTTAGTGAAATAATGATTGTTGATTAATTTTGTGTTGATAATGTAGGTGTTATAGAAAAAAAATATAAATTGTATCAAATAAAATTACTCATAGCATTTTTGTCGTATTGTCTCACTTATTAAGCCATTAAAATTATGAACTCAAAACTTCAATCACTGTTAGAAAATACCTTATTTGGTGTGTGCACTTATTGGGCCGAAGTATTTGGTATTGCCACAAGTAGTGTGCGCTTATTCTTTATTTACTTGTCTTTTTTCACTTTTGGTTCTCCTGTATTTTTATATTTGGCATTTGCTTTTTTACTGAATATCAGAACCTATCTGAGAAGAAGCAAAAGTACGATTTGGGATTTTTAAAGTGCGTCTTCAATATCCCATTGTAGCATAATTTCATGCGAAATTTTGCCTGAGGTAAGGTTGGTGTTGTAATCTATGGCATAGCCAAGTTCTATTCTACCATTGATGTAAATAGCCCCCATTAATGCCATACTGTTTTTGACAGAATAGTTTACTCCTAACCAAAAAGATTCTTGTTTGCCTATCATGGTATTGATGTCAATTTTGGTGGGGAAAGATTTTGAATACCGCGCTAAAAAATTGGGTTCAATATACAAATCTTCATTGAGGAAATATTTGTAGCCACCAGAAGCCGTTAAATTTAGGTTGTTATTGGCTACATCAGGAGATGAAATACCCGTATATAATTTTTCGGATTTATACAAAAAACCAGCCCCAATTTTAGGCAGAAAAGTAGGCGTATAAGAATTGGAGTCTGCATACGATTGGTCGCCAGTTTCTTTAAGTTCAAGATTAATAAATCTGTCAGCATAAACCCCTCCGGCTTTTAAACCCATGCAAAGTTTTCTGTCTTTGCCTAAATCTAAATGGTAGGAATAATTGGCGGCTAATTCAAAATTACGATTAGCATTAAAAGTAATGGTATTTAAATTAAAGGCAAGGGCGAAATTTTTATTGTCGAAACGTTTGTCAAGGGTAAATAAACCTTTGTTTGCCCCAAATTTGTCGCCTGAAATGCCGACATAATCAACACGGGTAATGGCCGAAATGTTGAAAGCCGACAATTGTGTTCCTGCAAAAGCGGGGTTTAAGTAGGTTTCATTATTGAAAAATTGCACAAAATTCCCTAGAAATGGTGAGGTTTCTTGTGCTTTTGAAAGAAAGGATAAGGCAAGAATACTGATAATGAGTAAATTTTTTTTCATTGATGTGATAATGTCTAGTAAGCAATTTACGGTGTAGAAATTGGTTTTCAAAATTAAAATTCAATCTCCGTGTATTTTTTATTTTTTTTAATAAAATATTGCCACACAATACTTTTATGTAATATTTCTTTGGAGGTACTGGCGATTTTTAGTTGTACACATTGTGTTCGTTTTTGATGCCAAAGGCCTAAATTTTGGTAGAAATTTATATGTGCTCTGGCGATGGCCCAAAAATCTTTATGGTTTCCTGCACTTAAAAGTTTTAAAGCGGAGATGCCATCCAACACCATACGGATAAATAAAGTAGCATATACGTTTGCTTGAGGTAAGTTTTTGTACAACAGTACCAAACCGTTTCTGTAGTTTAGAAAAGTTTTTCTTGGATTCGACTTGTGCAAGGTGCCTCCACCAAGATGAAAGACGGTGCTTTCAGGGCAATAATATACTTTATGCCCCGCATTTTTAATTCTCCAACACAAGTCAATTTCTTCCATGTGGGCAAAAAAATCATCATCTAAGCCTCCTAATTGTTGGTATACTTTCGCTCGAACAAACATGCATGCGCCTGTTGCCCAAAATATTTCTTTGGTGTCATCGTATTGCCCAAAATCTTCTTCAAGGGTATCAAATATTCTGCCCCTGCAAAAAGGATAACCATATTGGTCTATAAAACCACCAGCAGCACCGGCATATTCAAAAGATTTTTTATCCAAGTAAGCCCTTATTTTGGGTTGACAAGCCGCAACCAAAGGATCTGAATTCATGAGTGATATTATGGGTTCAATCCAGTTTGGCGTAACCTCCACATCTGAATTCAACAATACATAATAATCGGCTTCAATTTGAGCCAATGCCGTATTATAGCCTTTGCTAAATCCCTCATTAAGAGGCGAAGCTAACACTTTTACGGTGGGGAAATTATTGCTTAAAAACAATACGGAATCATCAGTAGAGCCATTGTCAGCCACAATTACTTCATGTGGGGTACTGTATTGAAGTACAGAAGGCAAAAATTGCTTCAGCATTTCACGCCCATTAAAGTTTAAAATGACAACCGCTATCTTGGTCATTATAAAATTCCGTTAAATAAGTCTAAACCTGGGATGTTTGGCAAAACACCTTCTGTTGCTTTTTTTAGTGCTTTTTTGGTTAATTCATCTACTTCAGCCATGGCCATATTGGTAGTGCTGGTAATGAGTTTCACTATGTTTTGTTTGTCTGAGGACGTAAATAATTCATCCGCTACTTCAATAGCAAGCACTTGTTTAATGCCATTTACGGTTACTTTTACCATCCCAGATTCTGCCGTATAGGTAATGTGCACCAAGTCTTGTTTGGCTTGTTTTACTTTGGCTTGGAAGTCTTTTACCTTGCCCATCATATCAAACATGTTAAACATAATTCTTTATCGTTATTTTGAAATACAAAAATGAAATTAAATTTCAAGGAGTACAATCTTTATTGAATTTATCCTACCACAAACTTTTACCGTCTAATTTCAAAGCTTCCTCTAATCGTTTCTTTGTCTGTTTTGAATATAAATAAATAGGAACAAGAAGGAAGGGGATTGCCTTGGTCATCGACCCCATTCCAGTCGTTCAAATAATGATCACCTTTGCTGGTAAACATTTTAAAACCATCATAGGTGAAAATGGTTAAATTTGATGTTCTATCTAAATCATAATAATCTACAATAAAGTTTTCATTTTTGCCATCATTGTTTGGCGATATGCCATCATAAAATTTTATTTTCTTATAACTTTTATTAACATAATTATTGCTGGTATTATTGAACGTATTGTTGGCTGTTACATTTTGAATTTCAATATTTTTTGCAAATTTAATGGCTACAAACACCGAATCAATGAAACTGTTTTGAATAGAATCGTTTCTATCATCTCTTCTAAAATGAACGGAATAGGGTGGGGTACCATAAAAATTGAATTTCACCAACGAATCGTTGATTTGTTCAAGTTCAACATTGGGTTTTACATTAAATCTTAAGGTATCAGAGGTTTGTGTTTTACATTCAAATTTATAGCCTTGAACCGCCACTTTCACTTTTCCTGAAAAATGCCTATTCCATTTGATGAAATTATCACTTGATTGCGTTTCAGGGGAAACAATTGCTTCAGCAGGGCTTACGCTCCAATGGTATAAGGCACTTAAATCTTTAACATCTACATTGGCAAATAACCTGGATTTTACATTTTTGCTATTGACAACAGTGGAGTCGTTTTCGAAACCTGCAGAAGTAAGAATTGTTTTTAAAATTGCAAAGTCTTGGTTAATAGAATCGGCGACTAAGCTTGAAATGGTAGAAGACATGTGTTGTGATGCGTCCTGAAATTTTATTTTATATACCCCTGCACGTACCGCTACCGTATCAGCAGCATTTAACTGATGTTGAGTTTTATAGCCACTTATCGTGTCTTCTAAATAGCAAGTAAACGGAGCTCTACCCCCTGTTAAATTTACGATTAATTTTGATGGCGCATTTTTACAAACCGTTTGAATTTTGGATAATTCAATTCTATTTAAAGTATCACTTAGTAAGGTAAAGGGATTTCCAATATTTTGTAAGATAACTTTAGAAGAGTCGATGACAATGATGTCACTAATAGCGCCAGGTTGAGTCACTTTTAGGGTGTATATTGGGGATGCATAATGCTCAATCGTCGTATCTTTTCCTGCATAAGTGTAAGATATTTTGAATGGTCCTGTTCCTGTCAAGGCTAGTTGAATGGTAGCGGTATCGTTTAAGAATAACATCAAGTTTGGCTTGTCGACCGTTAGTTTGGCTACGCCAACTTTAGTGATGGAAACATGGCTTGACGTATCGCTTAAACAACCATTTTTTGAGATTGAAATAACTTTCACTGATGTATTTCCTGAGTAAGTTTTATGCCATTGTATACTGGCTTTATTGGTAGTGTCTGTAATGATAGCAGCTGATAATGGACTAATGATCCATTTGTATTTAATTGCTCCCGTAGAAACACTTGATTTAAGTGTTGTAATAGTATCATTAAAATGCTGTTGCGTATAATTGGTATATGGAAATAACGGTTTGCTAGGTGAAGGAATAATGTCAAAATAAATTGTTTTTCTTGGACCCTCGCATCCTGTAATGGTATTTTTCTGATTCACATAAAAAGAGGCTAAGCCTTCAACAGCGGTCGATGGTTGGTATTGAGGGTTCATGTTTCCATTTTGTGCGCTGTTCCACCATTGTAATTGACACAACGAATCTGCCAACATTTGTTTGGGTACCACTTGGTGGCAATAAGTACTTAAACTGTCTACTGTTGGTATTTTAGGTAATGGGTTGATGATAACGTCAACTTTTGTTCTAAAACTTTCACAACTTGTTCCTTTATATTGGGTCAAATAAAAAGGTAATGTATCTATTTTAGTAGTAATAGGTATTGGAGCCGAAATCGTATCATTTGAAATTTCATCAACATACCAACGTGGTATATAACCTTGACCAAGAGATGGCGTAATTCCAGCGGTGAGTACAGTGTTTAAACAGATGTTGATAGGAGGAATTAATGGTGCTATTTCTCTGTTGGTAGTAGATATTGTCACTTTATTTCTCTTGGATACTTTATTGTTTAAAGGATTGTACTCGGCAACATAATAAATAGAATCTCCTATTGTTGATGTGTAGATTGATGCTTCATTTAATGCATCCTGTTCGGTATACCACTTTATGCTATTGTTTTTTTTGGTTAAAGGAAATACCGATGCATCTACCAGTTGATGTAAACAATAGCTATAATTGCTCGCTAGTCTAGGATTTATGTTGCAGTAATCTGTCCATTGCGTTTGCACATCTTTGTGGAAATTGGGAGATGATTTTACTACTTCAAAACTATCTACACATACCGCTGTTAAATTAGGGTTTGCCCTGCAATAAAATGTGTTGAGCATTGGGTTTGCTTGTATATTTAAAGCCGAAATATTGTTGGTGTCACAATTGGCGATTTCTACATGAGCATTAAAGGTTAAATCTAAGCTTGTTAAAGTATTGGCGTAACATTGCAGTGATTTTAGGTTTAAATTACTGTTGAGTGTAAGTGCCGTTAGTTGGTTTTGAGAACAATTTAACGTTTCCAATAATGTTTGATTTCCGACCTCTAAAGTATTTAACTTATTATGGTTAATTTCAAGGGATATTATATCGGGATTTAGGCTTAAATCAATTTGGCTTAGGTTATTGTACCCCAAGGCTACACTTTTTAATTTGGTAAGTGTACTCAGATTTAAGTGGTCAAATTTGTTGTTATTTAAAACGAGGGTTTCTAGGTTAATAAGTTTATCTAAACCATCTAATTCACTTACACCTGCATGGCTAAAATCAATTGATTTTACAAATGCGGCTTCTGAGTATTGAATTTCGCCATCCAAATT